>JAGRNJ010000064.1 GCA_020440825.1 Leptospiraceae bacterium
TGCAGGCTGAAACTGAGAAAGCGCTGGAACCAGAAGAACGTGACAAAGTGGTTGCCTCAGCCCCAAAAACTCGGGTACTAATTCAAAGCTTTTATAACCGCCGAAAATTGCCTGAATATGACTACTTAAAAGAGAGCATTGCAAATGCTTTTGCTGCTGAAATTGAAAAAACAGGTAAATTCGTAATTTCACCTGTAAAAGACCGCTTTAACAATTCCTACTTAAAAGATGAATTTAACCCCGATGAGCCTAATCTGGGTAATTATGAACTTTTAAATGAGGGTGAATTTCTTGTACGCGGCTATTATTCTGCTCTTGAGAATAGTTTGCAAATTCAGGTATTGGTTGAAACACATACAGGGCGAAGCTTTTTACATGAAAATAAGGTTACAACGCTTGATGGCAATATGTTCACAGCCATTGATCAGTTAGCGGCCTCAACTGCTAAAAGACTAGCTGAAGCAATAAAAGAGCCCGAAAAAGATCATATTCTAGAGATAGAACCAAAGAAAACTGAAAAAAAAGGAATAGAATCCAGAGAAAAAGGTAAATACCAGCCAGAAAGTGTATTTTTAGGTATTGGCATTGAGACCTATCAGCCGTTATACAGCAGCCCCGCGGTTGTTGAGGGCGACCAGAATATCCCCATGAGCCAATTGAATACGGGCTTTTCTGTTGCAGCAGGAAGTGTATGGAATGGCGAGGTTATGGGTTTACCTGCCAATTTTAAGATAATGGTACAGGCTCAATTCTCTTCTGCTAGTGGTCAGGCCGGTATCAATTCAACCGGGATTATGCTTGAAGACAATGTTTCTATGAAAGCCGTGTCCATAGGACTGAACTCTGCTGTGGGATATCAATACCAATTAGAAAGTGTAAATATGTTACTACACGGTTTTCATATAATTCCATTTATTGGCGTTGGCATACGGTATACTAATATTACCATGGAAGGTTATGGAGATCTCGCAACTGCGTTTCATCCCACCTTACCATTAGGCTTTCGCTTTGGCTGGCAAATTAGCCAAATATACAATACTTATTTTGATACACAGAATGAATTTTCTTCTATTGCGGGGGCACCGGTATTTGCCAACATTGCAATGCGCGCTGGTATGGGTATGAGATTCTAAATTATATCGTTAATTTATTTGAAAAGGAGTACATAGATGATATCACAGCTTAAATACAAATATTATATGTCGATAATAATTTCAGGGGTTTTAGTCTTAGGGTGCTCATCAGAAAGATCGACAGAGATTACCGAAATGGCCCTAAAACGCAGGCAAATTCAAAATACTGAAAGAGCATTGAAAGCAGGCCAGGCCGTAGAGCTTAGAACCTACAAAAATGCGGCAACCGGTACATTGACAGTACCCCTGAGCGATAGCAATGCAGATGGCAAGGCCGATGGTCTTGATCTTGATGGTGACGGTACTCTTGACCTGCGCTTTTTATCAAATGGGAGCGCAAAACATCATGATGCAGAATCTTTTTCTTATCCCGTTGATATCGATAATGATGGTATTGTTGATTACTATCTGCAAGCCCGGCTGACTGGTTCAGTGATACACCTTGAGCTGGCAACCGCCGAGGCAAAGACATCCATCCGGCTTGTGTTTCATATAGATACGAATAATGCTGTTACCGGTATTTCAAATGATGGGAATAATTCTGCCACAGAAGATAACCGTGCCAATGGCAAGAATATCACCAATACCGGTGGCTCTAACTCCACAGATACCACCGCTCCCTCACAGGTAACAGGCGTCTTGGCCACTACAGGTGGCTCAGACCAAATAAACATTAGCTGGAATACGGCTACAGATGAAACCAGCCAGGCAAGCGCACTCACCTATCAGATTTGCCAGAGCACTACCTCTGGAGGTTGCAATACATTCACTGCCACCTTTACAACCACAGCCGGTGCCAACTCCTATGCCGTGACTGGCCTCAACCCGGTTACCACCTACTACTTCACAGTACGGGCTCTTGATGCAGCTTTAAATGCAGGGATTGCCAGCACAGAAGTCAATTCTATAACTGCTAACGCAGGTACGGTTGCTACCCCAACCTTTTCGCCCGTTGCTGGTACGTATGGTGCAAGCCAGAATGTTGATATTAATTCAACAACCTCTGGCTCAACAATTTGCTACACAAACGACAGTAGTGACCCTGCTTGTGATGCCAATGCAAATTGTACAACCGGCTCAAACTATTCCACTGCTATTTCAGTTTCATCAACCACGACTTTAAAGGCCATTGCCTGCCTAATGAGCTTCACGAATTCGGGCATTGCCAGTGGAAATTTTACCATCGACACAACAAGCCCCAGTACTCCGGCTGGCTTTACCTCAACCGCAGCGGGAGCGACCCAGATTGATTTGAGCTGGTCACAATCGACAGATTCAGTTACACCCCAAAATCAGATCGTTTATGAAATTTGCCAGGGTACAACGACCGGCGCGTGTAATACGTTCGTGACAACATACACGACTAATGCCGGGGCGTCATCCTATTCAGTTACTGGCCTAAGTGCGCTGCAAGCCTATTATTTTAGAGTAAGAGCGCGGGATGCGGTTGGCAACCATAGCACTGCCACCGGTGAACAAAATGCCACCACAATGTCGACAGGTACAGTCAATGCACCTCAATTTTCACCAGCAGCAGGTACATATTCTTCGAGCCAGAATGTTGGCATCACCACCGTCACCAGTGGTGCAACCCTTTGCTATACCAATGATGGCAGTACACCATCCTGTAATGTCGGTGGTTCTTGCAATGTCGGCAACACATATTCGACAAGTCTCACTGTTTCGGCAAGCCAGACATTACGGGCCATTGGCTGTCGCAGTGGCTACACCGCATCGAATGTGACGGTTGCGATCTATACCATCAATGCCACCATTGCCGGTACTCTGTATTACCCTGCGGCACAATCAAATAAAACCCTGAAGGTTTTTCTCGACACCGATAGCAATCCGTTCAATGGTTTTGCCCATGAATACACAGGTACCACCAATAACCAGATGACCCAATCATACAGTTTCACAACTGACCTTGCCTCGGGCACATATTACCTTTTGAGCTGGGTGGATGTCGATGGAAATACAATTCTTTCCAATGGCGACTACTATGCCTGGCATGCTACGGGTAGTGATGAGCCGTCGGCAGCAGACTTTACATTAAGCCCGGGAAATTCTTACACATTACCGATGGCTCTCAGTAAACATGCCGGTGCCTTGGGAACAGTTGCCAACCTTAGCATCGCCTTACCAGCTGTCAGCAATGACCAGAAACTGTATGCTTTTCTTGACAGTGACCAAAATATCGGCAATGGCTGGGAAGCAATCTCGGCGGTCACAACAAATGGCAATACAAACTATAATCTCTCGTTTGAGAACACGCCGGCCGGTAGTTACCACACCATTGTCATGCTTGATGGCGATAGCAACTTTACAAAATCATCGGGCGATCAGTTTGCCTTCAAAGGCGGCACCTCCTTAAACCCGATTCCTATTGCCTCAAACATCACAGCTTATACCACCACGGGTGCCACTGCAGTGACAATAACATCAGATACATTCTCAACTGCCTCTGCATATTCTGTAAATGGCACCATAACTCTTAATGCCGCTGAACCGAGTAAAACTTGCTATGTGTTTCTCGATAAAGATAATAATCTGAGCAATGGCTTTGCTGATGCCACTGTTTCTTCCTGTGGCTCAAATTCAACTGTGAATTTTACTCTCGCCAATGTACCCACCGGTAACTTTTATCTGGTGGCTCATGTCGATAACAACGACGGAATGATCAACACCGGTGATTATTATGGCTATCATTCCAGTGGTTCAGCTATCGCACCCGGTTCGACAACCATTTCGGTTTCAAGTGCCAATGTGACCGGGGCGAATTTTTCGCCGAATTATAATGCTCCCACAAATTGGGCATTCGAAGCCTATCTCAAAGCACCAAATAACTCAAATGATGATAGGTTCGGATACGGCGTATCAATTGATGGCGACACAGCTATAGTCGGCGCTTATCAGGAAGACAGCACTACTACTTCGATCATTAACGGCTCTAACCTATCAGCTACAAACGATAGCGGAAATAGTAACGGCGCGGCGTATGTATTTAAAAGAAACGGCACAAACTGGAACCATGAAGCCTATCTCAAGGCACCCAATAACTCAAATGGTGATAGGTTTGGATACAGCCTATCTATTTCTGGCGACACCGCTGTAGTCGGTGCCTATGTCGAATATAGCAATACCACTTCGATTATTAACAGCTCTAACCTCTTGGCCACAAATGATAGCGGAAATGGTAACGGCGCGGCGTATGTGTTTAGGCGAAACGCTACAACCTGGACCCATGAAGCCTACCTCAAGGCACCCAATAATTCAAATCTTGATATTTTCGGGGGAAGCGTATCTATTTCTGGAGAAACGGCTATTGTAGGTGCGAGACAAGAAGACAGTAGCACAACTACAATTATTAATGGCTCTAACCTCTCAACCATAAATGATAGCGGAAATTTTAACGGTGCAGCGTATGTATTTAAGAGAAACGGGACAACATGGACCCATGAAGCTTACCTTAAGGCACCCAATAATTCAAATGGTGATAGCTTCGGGATAAGCGTAGCGCTTGATGGCGACACGGCTGTAGTCGGTGCGAATTATGAAGATAGCACTACTACTTCGATCATTAACAGCTCTAACCTCTCGTCCACAAATGATAGTGGTGTTGAGAACGGTGCGGCGTATGTTTTTAAGAGAAACGGCACAAACTGGACCCATGAAGCTTATCTTAAGGCACCCAATACATCGAGCGGTGATAATTTCGGGATTAGCGTGGCGCTTGATGGCGGCACGGCTATAGTCGGTGCGGTTACAGAAGGTAGCACTACTACTTCGATCATTAACGACACTGACCTCTCTGCTACAAATGATTTGGGAACTAATAACGGTGCCGTGTATGTATTTCGCCGGCAGTGAGTGAAATGAGAGAAAAGCTTGTAAAATTGGCAAAAAAATGGGAAAAAGATTATGGCGTTATGCCCCAAATCATATCAGCTGTCTCTGAGTATGATGCAGCTATGTTCGTAGGTATGAAAGAAAAACAATACTCAGACGAAATGCAAAATGTTTCGGCAGTTAGAAAAGGCTATGATTTTGAATATAATGGTAAACGATATCAAATTAAGGCAAATAGACCTTCAGGTAAAAAGGGTAGTACAATTACCAGAGCTGGTAAGCCTCGAAACACTGATTTTGATGAATTAATATGGATTGAATACAATCAAGATTTTACTATAAAAGGAGCTTGGCAAGTGAGCGTGAGTGTTTATCGCAAGAAGATGCAGCACTTAAAGTATCTAAGTCCAAAAGATTATCAGAAAAACGGTAAAAGTCTTAAATAACAGTTTTATAGTTACCATGTCGAGCAGCACAAAGTGCATATAGTGATATGGGCTTGAAATGGAGAGAATAATGAAGAAAGAAAACATTATAATACTAAGTGTCGTGGTTCTGGGCTATGCTTTCTTATTCTTTAAAATAGACAGCCTACAGCGCAGTATCGCCAATGCCCAAAAGCCAATGGTAAATTCAAACGGTAAAATAATTTACCCGTACCTTGAGCGTGAAGTAAAAAATACAATTACTAAGAATGCCCGCGCTATGCAGAAATGCTTTAATGTTTATATACAGACTAAACCAGAGGTTACTATTGGCCAGATTCGTGCTGAATGGTTTATAACCGAAGGTGGCGAGGTTGAAAATGCTGAAATTATTCAAAGTGTATTTACAGATAAAACTTTCTTATCTTGTATAATTGATGCTATCGGTGGCTGGCAATTCCCGCCGCCTGACAAACGCACGTATGTAGAACACACTTTTCGCTTTCAAGACCAGCAATCTTTTGAAGAAGACCAGAAGAACCGAGGTAAAAACATACTTGAAAACTTGAATGAGTGAGTTGCAGAAGAACCCAAAAATAAATACATCGAAGGCACCCGTACCTCTCCAAAATACCTCACTCTACTTTGAGCTAAGCGCCTATATGCAATTTGCAGTGAATGATCACAAATATTTTGAATATTCATTTCTGTGAATCAGACTACCAGAACTCTAAAACTTTTTATAATCTATATTAAAAGTTTTGATATTTACTAACTCAATTGCTTTCAATCATTTAACTTTCTTGGAAATTTTGCTTACTTTTTTAAGATATGGACTTTGTTTTTTTCTGATTTCAATTCAGCTGATCTTTGTTTAGCCAGACGTGTCCATTGTAACTCGATCTCGTCATTCGAATTATTGAACATCGTCAACCAATTAGAAAGAGAGAAAGTAGAAAAAAGCCAACTAAGCCCCAGAATATACTTATCTGAATCTGCTTTTATCTGGAACATCAAAACATTCGCCATAGAAAACCTATTAAGACTAGAGATTCTACTGCGATTACAGAAAGCTTGATACTAACGATTGAGAGACCGTTTAAGCAGAATGACCTGAGTTCGAAGTTACTGCAAGACAATTAAAGTCTCCATTCTTATCGGGTTTTTATGAGAAGACAAGGAAAAAGTAAATAAAAAAAGAATGCAAAACTTACATTTTCAAGAGGGAAAACTTGACCAGGCACTACCCTCCTGCATTTGAATTATTTAACAAATAATAAATATTTTTTTGAATGTTATGTATCACTACGTACTTATTGGTATATCGTTTTAAAATCAAGAACTTCAATTTGACAATTCGATCAGTAAAGTCGTGATGGGTAATATGAAGCCTACTGTCTCCCATGATCTCAATAATTCGACTACTAAGACAGAAGAGGCAGCCGAGTCAAGCGTCACCATTGACGGAAATGAGGCTTGTGCTTCAATAGCATTTCGATGCAGCGAAGTAATCGCAATATATCCGATCACCCCATCTTCACCCATGGGTGAGCACTCTGACACATGGAGCGCCCGCGGCGAAAAAAATATCTGGGGCGGGGTACCGACCGTAATTGAAATGCAGAGTGAAGGCGGTGCCGCCGGTACCGTACATGGGGCTTTACAGGCAGGTTCTCTGACCACAACATTTACGGCATCTCAGGGACTGCTGCTGATGATTCCGAATATGTACAAAATAGCCGGTGAGCTAACCCCGACTGTATTTCATGTCGCGGCAAGGTCAGTCGCGGCGCAGGCCCTCTCTATTTTTGCTGATCACAGTGATGTCATGGCTACCCGGCAAACAGGTTTCGCAATG
The DNA here is from genome assembly GCA_020440825.1 of Leptospiraceae bacterium. GTDB lineage: Bacteria > Spirochaetota > Leptospiria > Turneriellales > Turneriellaceae > JAGRNJ01. Next base: position 7,266 of record JAGRNJ010000064.1, read on the forward strand.
CTGGCATCAGCTTCAGTGCAGGAAGCCGCCGACATGGCCCTGATTGCTCAGGCATCAACAATGGAAAGCCGGCTGCCGTTTATCCATTTTTTTGACGGATTTAGAACCTCGCATGAGGTTATGAAAATATCTCTGCCCGGGGAACCAGTCATCCGCCAAATGCTCGATGATAAGCGCCTGCTTGAAGTATGGTCGCGCGGGCTAACACCAGATAATCCCCGTATTCGGGGAACAGCACAGAATCCTGATGTATTCTTTCAGGCACGGGAAACAGTGAATTCTTTTTATCGTCATGCGCCTGATATTGTGCAGAAGCACATGAATCGATTTGCCGAAATCACTGGTCGTTCTTATCATTTATTTGATTATACTGGTGACCCGAAAGCTAAAACGGTTTTGGTGATTATGGGATCAGGCGGAGAGACCGCCTCTGCAACGGTAGAGCATCTATGCGAAGAAAAGAATGAAGTTGGCGTACTGCAGGTTCGTCTGTATCGCCCTTTTGCTTCAGAAGTATTTGTTTCGTCTCTGCCAAAAAGTGTTGAAACTGTGATTGTGCTTGATCGCACAAAAGAGCCGGGTTCGACAGGAGAGCCATTGTTTCAGGATTGTGTTCTTGCTTTGCAGGGGCACATTCAAAATGGCGGTAAACACATCGCTTCAATGCCTGCCATGTATGGTGGCCGTTATGGTCTCTCTTCTAAAGAGTTCACACCTTCCATGGTAAAATCTATTTTTGACGCTGCTAAGAGTAAGACATTACAAAGAGAATTTACTGTCGGGATAAATGACGATGTTACCGGTCTCAGTCTTGAGTATGACCCGGTCTGGAATCTCGAAGATCAAAGCAGTTTTCGTGGATTATTTTTCGGTCTCGGGTCAGACGGTACCGTCAGTGCAAACAAAAATTCCATTAAAATTATAGGGCAGAAAACCAGAAATAATGCCCAGGGATACTTTGTTTATGACAGCAAGAAATCGGGCTCCATGACTGTATCCCATCTGCGCTTTGGTGAAAAACCGGTACAGCTCGCCTGTCTAATCGAAAAGGCAAACTTTATTGCTGTTCATAAGTTTAACTTCTTTGAGAAAATGGATGTTCTTGAAAAAGCTGAAGAGGGCGCAACTCTACTTTTGAACACTCCGGTCTCAGTGGATAAAACATGGGAGATACTTCCTGAATTTGTTCGTGCCCAGATTATTCAGAAAAAGATGAAGGTATTTGCGATCAATGCAGATGAGGTTGCCCAGAGCACAGGAATGGGGCGCATTATCTCAACTATTATGCAGGTGGCCTTCTTCAAGATTTCTGGAATTCTACCCGAAGACCAAGCCATTGAAGAAATAAAATCGGCTGTTCAAAAAACATACGGTAAACGCAGTGAAGAGATTGTAAAAAGAAATTATAGAGCTATCGAGGCAACCCTTGAAGCACTTTCTCAAATTGACATTTCTGAATCAACAGGTACAAAAAAAGAAACGTCACACTTCGACCCTCTTGCTAGATTTGATATTCGCCGTATCATTAACGAACGCAAGATGATTCCCGGTGATGATCAGCACGATTTCATTGAAAATGTAACTTTACCACTGATTGCTGGGCAGGGAGAGAAACTGCCTGTAAGTGCTTTTCATGTTGATGGTACATTTCCGACCGGAACCACCCGCTATGAAAAAAGAGCAATTGCTTCTGAGATTCCTGTCTGGGATCCTGATACCTGTATTCAATGCGCGAAGTGCGTGATTGTCTGCCCGCATGGTGTCATTCGTATCAAGGCTTATGAGAGTGAGAGACTTTCCGATGCCCCCGAAGGTTTTAAGAGCACTGATATAAAAGATAAAAATCTCTCTCAGGTACCAGCCTTCACAATTCAGGTTTCACCTGAAGATTGTACTGGCTGTACAATTTGTGTTGAGGTCTGCCCCGCTAAAAATAAATCAGCCACCGGAAAAAAAGCCATCAATATGGAAAAGATCGGCCCTCTGCTCGAAGCCGAAAAGAAAAACTGGGAATTTTTTCAGAGTCTTCCCGAATTAGACCGAAGTACCGTTAAACACAATACTGTCAAAGGCAGCCAGTTTCTTGAACCATTATTTGAGTTTTCAGGTGCATGCGCAGGTTGCGGAGAGACTCCCTATCTTAAACTTGTGACACAACTTTTTGGTGACCGTATGTTGATTGCAAATGCCACTGGGTGTTCGTCGATTTATGGTGGGAATTTGCCCACCACCCCTTACACAGTCAACAGAGAAGGCAAGGGGCCCGCATGGGCTAACTCACTTTTTGAAGACAATGCTGAGTTTGGCCTGGGCTTTCGGCTTTCACTCGATAAAAAAGAAGAAGAGGCAAGGCGTCTGCTCGAAGATGTGCATTTACAATACAATCTGCCGGTGAACCTTCATAAAGAAATTCTTGATTCAGCGCAGGAAGACGAAGCTGAAATTTATGAACAGCGTAAAAAGGTCGCTCACCTCAAAGAGGTACTTCAAACTCTGATTGCACAAAATGAAACAGCAAATGTGGATGAGGGAAATGTAAAGAGGTTGTTGCAACTAGCAGACTACCTTGTAAAAAAATCCGTTTGGATTATCGGTGGTGATGGTTGGGCTTATGATATTGGCTATGGTGGCCTTGATCATGTATTGGCATCGGGGCGAAACGTAAATATACTTGTACTGGATACAGAGGTGTACAGCAATACGGGGGGGCAAAAGAGTAAGTCTACCCCCATGGCGGCTGTGGCCAAATTCGCCGCTGCGGGAAAGTCTCAGTCAAAAAAAGATCTGGGTTTGCTGGCGATGGGTTATGAAAATGTTTATGTAGCCAAGGTTGCAATGGGTGCCAATGACACCCATACGATTAAGGCCTTTCTTGAAGCAGAACGCCATGAAGGTCCCTCGCTCATTTTAGCTTACAGCCACTGCATTGCACATGGATACAATCTTCGCTATGGTATGAAGCAGCAGAAACTTGCGGTGAACAGTGGATATTGGCCTTTATATCGGTTTAATCCGCTACTTGCAGAGGCTGGTGAAAATCCTCTGCAACTCGACAGTCAGGAGCCAGATATTGAATTGAAAGATTTTATCTACAATGAGACACGATTCAGTATGCTTACGAAAATCGATCCGAAGCGTGCCCGAACCTTGCTCGTACAGGCACAGGATGAAATCGATAAAACATGGCAGCATTATCGGGGGATGGCAGGCCTTGACTATGAAAAGCCCCATAAGACCCATAGATATGATTCTACCGAATCGGAAAAAAAAGGAAATGGTACAGTCGAATAATCGTACCTGGAAAAAAATATGAGTGTTAATCTAACAACAAAATACCTCGGAATCAATCTGAAGAATCCTCTGGTGGCTTCAGCTTCGCCCCTTTCTAGAAGTGTCGATAGTGTACGCAAGCTCGAAGACAATGGAATTTCTGGGATTGTGATGTACTCCCTGTTCGAAGAGCAGATAGACCGCGAAAAGAAATCACTCGATCATTTTCTGACCAGTCATAGTGAAAGCTATGCCGAAGCCCTGTCTTATTTTCCTGAACCTGAATCATTTATAAATCTGGATGCAGAAGAATATCTTGAACAGATTCAACGATTGAAAAAAGCCACAGAGATTCCCGTCATAGGCAGTCTCAATGGGGTCTCACCCGGCGGTTGGATGAACTATGCGAAAAAGATTCAAGACGCGGGGGCCGATGCCCTCGAGTTAAATATTTATTATATTCCGACTGACCCTTCAATGACATCGAGTGTTATTGAAGAAATGTATCTGGAAGATTTAAAGACAGTTAAAAAGTCGGTGAGTATTCCCGTAGCAATGAAATTGAGCCCGTTTTTCAGTTCTTTCGCCAATATGGCAGTGCAACTTGATGAAGCCGGGGCCGATGGCCTGGTCTTGTTTAATCGCTTCTATGAACCTGATTTTGATCTTGAAAACCTGGAGGTTATACCGAGCCTCACACTCTCTACCAGTTTTGAAACAAGATTGAGTATTCACTGGCTGGCAATTTTATTTGGCCGGGTAAAGGCAAGTCTCGCCGGAGGCAGAGGCGTTCACGGTCATGAAGATGTCTTGAAAATGATTATGGCTGGTGCTGATATAACCATGATGGCTTCTGTTCTGTTACAGAGAGGGCCGGGAGTTGTTCTTGAAATTCTAAAGAATCTTGAGAACTGGTTGATTGAGCATGAGTATAAGTCAATAGAACAAATGAAAGGTTCTATGAGCTACAAGAATGTGGCTGAACCGGCTGCGTTTGAAAGAGCCAATTATATGAAGACCCTGCAAAGTCTGCATGATTTACCTGAAGGTATTCATTGAACCTCTGGTTCCTCAGAAACTTATTGAATAGCCATTCAAATCGAAAAGGGCTTTTAAACAGCACATATCAATCTTCATCATTCGCGGTACGATAAATTTTCATTGCATTCGTGCCATCCCGGGTTGCGACAACCAGCCAGTTTTTACCTGAATCGTTCACTGTAATATGGGAGAATATCCGCTGGTTTTCTGAGCTTCCATCGAGAGCCATACCATTCACTACGTTGAATGATGATTCAGTCGGGGTACTCCCTGAGGGAATTGCACTCATATCGGTACGCCAGAGATTTGCCCCGTGCTCGACATTATCAAAACCGATGTATAGATAGTTGCCGACAAATTCAAGCAGGGTCAAATGGGTGTTCTTGAGGCACAGATTCGGGCTGGTTCCACATACTCCTGTGTTGCCTGACATATTTGTCTGCCCCGATGTACCAGCCTCAGCAACCAGAACCCAGTCAGAAGGTCCGGGAGGGCAACTCGAAGCCGAGGCGCAGCTCTTCATCATCCATAACTGTACAACTTCATTTCCCGGGGGGCACACCTGACGGCCATTGTCCCGAAAGGTAGTTCCCTGTTGCAGGGTGGTTGTCGAGCAGGCATTGCGTACAATATAGAGATCCCCATTGGGAGCTGTTCTCATATAGGGAATAGCCCAGGTTGATGGCAGCGGCATATTCACTGGTCGCATCTCTTGCCACTCAACCGCAGGATCAGCAGGCGGTGGTATCGAGATGTAGTTGTACCATTTTGCATGTGAGGCCGGAGTGACATCATCATAGTATTCTGTTGTGCTGTAAGGGTCGTCAGAATCACAAACACTCGCATTGGAACATCGGGGGGGCGGATTTCCATTTGTAGAAAAATGCAGGGTCGTTCTCACGATACCCCCGTCACCTACCGTAGGTGCTGAGGTACCTGTGCGTGGTGCATTTAGATTGCAACCAGTGCACCAGCCACCGCTGGCCATGTACAACTGTGATTCACAATTGGTAGACCCGTTGCAAGATGCACCCGATGCACCATCGGCATCATATTCATAGAGAGCATCGATATTTGCGTATTTTTGAGCTCCCTCACTGTTCGAGTTATCATGATGAGAAGATTTACCCAATCGTGTGATACGACTGCCATTGAGTCGAACTACATTCAGAAACGAGGTTCCGCCAGTGCAGCCATTCTTGTTCATACAAACCCGGCTCAGGTAAGGGGGTCCGCCGCTGCCTTTGTCGCCATTTGATATATAAATGTATTCTTTAAAGAGGTGCATGCTTCCGAGACGGTAGGTGTTACCCGCTGATTCAAGGCCGCTTAAATGATCGAAGGTAAAGGTTGTTGTGGTAGAGCTGCGATTTTCTGTGAAAAACAAATCATCAAAATTCCCCGGAATATTTCTGGTTCCGATCATCAAGAACTCTGTTGCGTTATTCCCATCGCTGCCGGTGGTCCCCGTACAGGCAGACCCTGTTAGAGTCTTTTCTACATCACGACCCACACAAACTCCATAGAGGAAATCAACACCAGTGGCAGAATTGACACCGGTTATGTTGATGGGTGAATTCGTTGAACCAAAACCAGTCGTGGGCAGCCCGGCGTTGCCATCGGAGTCCAGTGTGATTGTTTGTGAATTGGTCATGCTGAAATCAAGTTCAAATAGTTTAGCACCGGTTGAGTCAGCACCAATATAAAATTTGTTATCATAAATCGCGGTAAAGCCGGCTTCTGTACCATCACCAAAAGGATCATCAAAGACAGTCCCGCCCGAAAAACCTGAAGGGGCATTGACGATTATCGGTTGAACATTGCTTATTCCATTGTCTAGAATCGAATTCGGAGTTGTGGCAAGGTCAAGAAGATTTTGTACACGAATCTGGTGACCGCCATCAGGCAGCCCGGGGGCAAACGTCAGCAGTACCTGGGCCGGATTGCTTTGGCGGGCAGCACTATTGACATTAAACCCATAGGCATTCCCGTCATATTTATAGTTTCCCGATGCATTCCCGATCACATTATCCACTGCTTCTGAAAAGATAAGACTGACTACGGTTGCCGCATTGTTAGATGAAACGACATCCGCTGAGATCAGAATCGGTGGGGTCTGGTCATCTCCGCACCGAAAAGTAAGATTCGTTGCAGACCCGATAACATTACCGTTGGTATCAGCCACATTCTGAACCGACATTACATACTGACTATTATCAGTATCAAAAGTGTCAGAGAAATCAACAGCATATTTATTCCCGCCCATTGAGGTCACAACTGAGGCTCCAAAATTGTTAGGTGATCCTGTTCCTGAAGCACATGGTTGGGATGCATCATAGCAAGAATTAATTGTGTAATTTGAGGCCGTCAAAGCAGTAGCCGAAACAGTCTGGTCGTATTGAACAACCACCCGGGTTGCAGCAGTAGCGGCAGGGGGCAGATTCGTAGGTGTCGGGCATTCACTTGCAGTATCGCTGGCAATGCTGGCAGATGGACGCCCGTCTCCGTTAAAGGTAGCCGAGTTATTGGTGCTGCCAATGCGCAGGCCACTGGCTACCGATTGAGCTGTATTTTCTTTTACAATAGTAGTATATGCCTGCCCTTCTATCATGGGATTTACCGTTAACGTAAATTGATCATCGTTTACCCCCGAGCCGGCAACTGATACCGCGCTTAAAACCGGTAGAGAGGTGTTCTCATAAATTGAGGCACAAGTAGAAAGGCTCGTACATTCTGCAGTTGAGGCCACAATGCCTTCATTGAAAGTAAGTGTTAGCGTAGTGGTAGAAGCCGTCACAATCGATGCCACTACCGGTCTCACCAGACCTGTAAAGATCGCTGTATTCGCATCTGAACTTAAATTGATGTTGGCTAGATCTTTAACGTCGGTACTTGCTGTAAGAGTGTATGTAGTGCCGCCTGTCTGGGCAGAGGTGGTGAGATTGACGATCTTGGGGTTTGAGACATTTCGGCTTGCCGCAGAAACCAGCATTCCATTGTTTATGCTGTAATTTGCAATTTTCTCAGCTTCTGTTTGTTCGATATTCTCACTGAAAATAGCATCGACAATGTTTGGTCCCAGGGAACGGGCAGCGATCAATACAGGATCAGCACCATCGGCTTCAGTCACATTAATGGTCCCAATCTGTGAGAGGTTAATACCGGCAAAATCTTTTAGACCGGGTGAAGCGGTGGTGGTTAAATCAGGCTTGGCCCCGGTATCACAGCCAGATTGGTCAGAAACTGAACAAGTCGTAAGTGATTCATTGAAACCGATGTAAAGAATGGAATCATCGGCCGTATCTGTGCTGCTGCCTGTCAATGAAGTGCCGTGCAATAAACGCACGTTAGTGTATCCGGCAATCAGCCAGTCGGTAGTTGCCCCACCCTCTGCATTTTCTGCATATCCCGGAAAGGTAGAGTCCTGGACTGCTTTATTGAAGGTCAACCGATAGGCATCAATTTTGCCATTGTTGTTTCTGTCGATTGTAGTGGCATTGACAACCTGCAAGGGTGCATCGGAAAAAGTAACTGCAGTTGAGGTTACCATTGCCGCAACATTACCGGCCCTATCGCTGCAATTCCATGATATATCGTATTGCGCTCCATTTACCAAAGTTGGGCTGTTTGTAATTGCAATTCCCGAGCTGGTACCGGCATTTAATTCGGGACCGGTTAATGCTTGAACATGCGGTGAGCCGGCATCGGCGCTGCCACCAGATCGTGAGAAGGTGATAGATGCAGATGCACAGATCTCAGAAAAAGTATAACTGACGAGTGTATTGTTTATTGCCGCATTGCTAGCAGGAGACACCGCGCTTATAACAGGCGCACTTGTGTCATAGTGAACGTTTGTAGAAGTTTCAACGCTGGCTGTATTGCCCGCTTCATCTGTACAGGCCCACGACAGGGAGTAAATGGCTCCGTCTACCAAATCTGGGTTATTTGTTAATGTGATATTTGTCTTAGTGCCAGATGTCAATTCAGAGCCGGTTAAATTCTGTATATGGGGAGATGCAGGGTCTGCGGTCCCGCTTGTGCGGGTGAAGGTAACAGTGCCAGAAGCGCAGGTCTCTGAAAGAGTATAGCTTACCAATCTGTTGTTGTGGTAACTACCACTGACGGGAGAAACATTGCTGATAACAGGGTCTATAGAGTCTGTTTTTTTACCCGCATCTGCATTCGCAGGGGCATTAATCTCATAATATGACAAAGCATCCTGGTAGGTTTGACCGCTACAGGCGCCAAGCAGCAAGGTTATTGCTGTAAGAGTAAGAATATTGAGTCGGATGGCTTGCGCTGTTCTCATGCTCATTAAATTAGACGAGCCGAAACAGCCAAATTCGACAGCATTTTAGTACATTAAGAGGAATAAAATGAGACATAATGCTCTAAATTTACCCGGGAAGTACCATGGCTTCTTTAGAGATTCTGCAATAAGCACCAGGACCAAATGAAGATTCTGAGATTATCAAAGGGTTACTTTTCTTGGCCTTATAGCGAAAGTACTGAAATGTAGGCCACGCCTTGTACTTTGAAATATGCTGCTTGTGACAAACCACTGCTATCCCATTTTTCATCAAGATTGGCTAATTTGGTTTTTCTAAATTCATGCGTTGTGATTAACACGATTTAATTAGAAAATTAAGATACAGGTAAATGAGCGCTTACATTTCTATTTAAGCTTTTAGTGAATCAAAATAGAATTTACTTTATATGTAAAATTAGGTTCACCAGCTGGGAAATTATACCAGGTTCTATTGATCCAAATTCCGGTTTCTGTTTTCTCATTTCCTTTTAACAGGTTACCCAATAAATAGCCAGAAATGTAAATATTATCAGAGGCATCTATCTGTATGTCTGTTGTGAAGCCATCGTAAGCAGTACCATTGGGCATTTCAACGGTTACAATTTTATTGTTTTTCCAGTAAACTGGAATGTATTCATTTTCGTCAGAATTTAAAATTGTTCCTGAAACATAAACGACACCAGCTTTATCAAAATCAATGTCTGTTACATAAAAGTTGTCATCTGTATCTCGGGAAGATAGCCCGGTCCAGATTTTGTTTTTCCAGTAACCAACTATTGTTTGCTCGCCATTTTTTAAGTTTCCCAGTACATAAATATTGCCATCTAGATCAACACCAATATTCCCGACAGAAAAAAGGCTCATGCTCTTGACTGGCAGAATGAATAATTTATTATTTTCCCATATCACCGGTATTTTATTCTGTTCGCTGTTTAAGCAAACCCCGCTTGCAATAATTTTACTTTTATCAGCTACAAGCATATCTTCAACATAACAGGATCGCGATTTTTGCAGAGCCGGCAGTGTAAACAATCTGCCGTTCTTCCAATACCCCGGTATTTGCAGACCAGCATTATTCATACTGCCCCCACCGACAAAGACATTCTTATTTTCATCGACAAAGATCGATACTGTGTAAGAGTTTCGATCTAATCCTTGATGTGGCAGATCTATCCACTTGCTATTATACCAATATCCGACATGAAAACGACCCTGGCTCCCTGTTATATAGGAGTTCCCTGCTTTGTCTACAGCTATTGATTCAAACACAAAACCTTGATCAATGATTTCAAAATCAAAATTTTCAATATAACCATTTATCCATATTTTTCCTGTTCGAGCAGCTTCAGAAGAAACAGCAGAGTATCCTACTGCAATAACCTTTTTAGTTGAACTAAAAAGACTTTTTTTACTATTTTGATGCGAATTAATTATTGTCTTTTGATTTGTTTTGCAATCACTCAAAACAATCATCAATACGATGCTAAGAGCTACCCGGTACTTATTAAAAATCATAAATTCTCAAACAGCTAAAAAGCCTTAAAATTATTGAACTATGGTCTTTTGCAGAAAAGGAATCTGCAAGTCATGAAAAAAATCTTTTTCAATAATATTGTATGTGTCTTGAAAATCAGGTGTGCCACAGGTACTCCGCTACGCTGCTTAAAACGAAGACGTAAGCTTTCTTCGAACCGACACGAAGTCTCGGGAGAGTCCCATGGAATATGAAATCTTGGAAAAATACCTAATTTTAATTTTATTAAGTTGTGCCGGAGATACTTCGCTTCGCTGCGTAAACCGAAGACGGTAAGCGACCTCGAACCAACAAGAGCCTTGAAAATATTCGAAAGAGGTCGTTTTCTGAGTGAACTACAAAAATGAAAATTAGATGTGCCACAGGTCAAAACTCGAACCGCTTACGAAGTCTCGGGAAAGTCCCACAATTCATGTTATCGTAGCTAGAAATTTGTTTTTGATGTTGTAATGTTGTGCCGGAGATACTCCGCTTCGCTGCGTAAACCGAAGACG
>JAGRNJ010000065.1 GCA_020440825.1 Leptospiraceae bacterium
GCCTCATGAAAAATTCTATGGAAAAAGGTTAGCAAGACAGGCTGCGTAGTGTCACCAATCTATCTGGGTTCTACAATGCTAATTATCCACCTTGTCAGATGGTAGACATTCTGTATTTTGCCCGTCGTAATGAGTTTGCGCCGTCATGTGAATAAAATTCAGTCCCTGATTGGCATTGTACTGGCCATTATACTGCTCTATTATGTTTTTCGAGAAGTAGAGTGGGAAAAACTGAAAATTCATTTCACACAACTGAATCCTGTTTGGACTTCAGCTGCAGTAATTGCAATCTGTCTCAATTTCTTTTTACGATCAATGCGATGGCAAATCTTACTGGTTAAACCAGAAAGACCGCGCATCATAGTGACTTTCGCAGCAAATATGATCGGGTATATGGGCAATAACTTTCTACCCGCACGTGCCGGTGAAGTTTTACGATGTATTTATCTTGGCCGGCATTCTTTTGTCGGCAGATCCTTTTCTTTTGCAACAGTTATTACTGAGCGGGTGTATGACACAGCTTTTTTAGGGCTTGCCGGGGTTATTGTACTGGCTTTCATCTCGGGTATTCCTGATTGGCTAACCGGTTCGGCAAAGATACTGTCACCAATTGCGGTTGCCTTATTTCTTTTTTCTTTGTCGTTGCCCTGGTTTGAACCGGCAGCTATGAAGCTGACAGCTAAAATTAAACGCTTAAAGCTTAGAAACAGAATAGAGTCAATGCTTTCATCGGGAATCGATGGCTTCGGAGTATTGAAATCACCAATACGGTTTCTGGCTTATAACCTGATAACATTTATCATCTGGTCTCTCGATGTGCTTATTGTCCTGATTCTGATAAAGGCTCTTGGCTTTAGCCTTCCCGTCAGCGGGGCAATCTTGCTGATCGTAGCACTTGCCTTTGCCAGTGCAGCGCCTTCTACCCCGGGCTATCTGGGCATCTACCAATTTGTGGCAGTTGAGATTCTGCCAATCTTTGGGCTTAGCAAAGAACAGGCTCTGGCCACGATTCTTGTGTTTCAAGGTTTAATATATCTGACTGTAGTAATGCTTGGCTTACCATCATTACTCTGGCTTTCCAGCGGAAATAAAACAAATGCAGCAACATCTGAACCCTGATATAAACCCCCTGGGTACCGTTTATCCTGTTCTGTTGATTCACGGGTTATTTTCTCGAGGCGATGCCTGGCGGGAAACCCGCCTGCAGTGGACAACTCGCTATGATTTAAAATATGGAGGGGACTACTCTCTGAAAAAACCTGAGTCTGAACGAACAATCACTGCCGGTGATTTTTATACGGTTACATTTTCTGATAATCATGATTTGAACTTTACTGATCAGGCCCTGGAACTCAAGACAGTTATAGCAGAAATCAAAAAAATAAATGAAGCCAGTAAAGTTGTATTGATTGGTCATTCCATGGGTGGGCTGGCAGCACGTGCTTATGTACAAGAGGTAGATTCTGCGGATGTATTCCTTCTCATTACAATTGGGACTCCGCACTATGGCGCACCTTTGGCCATTTTGCGCAACTCTTCTGAAAGTTTTGCAATGCGCAGCTTTAATGTTCTGCAAAGCCGACTAATGAAACTAGCTGCTGGCGAAGACCAGGAACAAAAAAAACACGGATTCTTCAAAAGAATCTGGAAAAAAATCAGCCAGACAACAAACGAAGGAGAGAGGGAGTTGAGGGATTTTCTCAATTCATCAGCTTTTTTGGCCCTTGCTCCCGGCAGTGATCAATTGCAAAAACTCAATTCAGAAAAATTGCCCTCAGAAGTACGCTATATCTTCATCGTCGGTGATGTAAGTTTTCAACCGATTCTAATGTCGACCATGGTTTCCCGCTTCAGGCGCAAATTGTCACGAAAATGGAGCAAATTTATTCGCCAGAGTGTACATGGCCTTACCCGACAAATTATGACCTCAGCACTAGAATCTTTTCAAAAAGTTCTGGTGCAGTATGAGCCCGACCTTGAAGATACAGAAAATCAGGAGAAGCTGCTCGATTCAGACGGGGTTGTGCCGGTCGTGAGCCAGGCCATCCGCCATTTTACCCGTAAACCGGCAATGAATCTTATCATCGTAACGGATTCCTGGCATATGGCACAAATGAGGCGGGCAGATAAACTCTACCAGGCACTGGCCTTAGGTGGAGCTCTTACCCGAACACTGTCTAAAGGTTGATTGTCGCACTGAAAAGGTGCACGGTAGTCACACTGCGTTTATCAGCTTTGTAAGCTTCTCCGGGAGAGAATGTTCCAAACCCATAAAAGAATTTCACGTCAGAGCGGTAATCCCAGGCAAGCGTAAGATCAATCGCTGAGCCCAGGTTGCTCGAGGTCGCGGCGGTGCCAATGGCAACATTGGGATCAGAAGTCGGCCCGGCCTGTTCTAACTTAGCATATCGGGAGTATTTCAGGCTCATTGCCAGATTTCTGAAATAGTACATAAAGTGAAGCGGCCTCAGATTCAGACCCAGTCGAAATACCTGCATATTGTGCAATCGTGGTTTCAAAGCCAAACCACCCGAAAAAGCACCAAAATAATAAAAGCCTGTGTCATTGCCACTTTTGCTGGCTTGTGCGGGAGTACCACCCCCCACCCGATCAGCATCACCGGTCGCAAACGCGTACTGGGCAACGACGCCGGGTTTAACCAGTTGCTCAAAAAACGGAATTGTATAGTTGACATCTGCCATTGCGGCATGGGCAGAAATACTGGTTTCTGCCGATGTGCCTGGAGCAGAATTGGTGCAGGTTGCCCCGCCTGAAGTTCTACACTGGTTGAACGTAGAACCACCTTGATAATAATAATTCACAATATAGCGAAGGGCAGGGGTAAATAAAATACCGCGGGCTCCCAATGAAGCATACCACGGGTTAAAAGTGTATTTTTCACCATTTGCCCGGGTACCAGTGTTCAGATCTTGACTGTAGAGTGCCAGAGCCGAAAGCCTTCCGCCCCAAAACATACCCGGACTTATATACTCAAACCCGTAAAACAGTCTTTTGCCGGCATCAGGCAGGGTAACATCGGCAGCCTGGCCCGGCACAACATTAAACGGATTTGAACTGGAACCACAACCCTGTATCGAGATTGCGCATGCCCCGGCTCCATATTCGGCAGAATACAGGGCCAATGCTTTATACTGACCCCAGCTTGCTACTCTCGAAAACTCAAGACCATCTGCAAAATTGGCAAACAGCAGGCCGCGACCCATTTTGTAGAATGCCCGCCCGGCTTTGAGTCTCTGGTTTTTGCCAAAATTATAGTCAATATTGAACAGTTCAAGAGCACCAACCACTTCATCCTGTTTGCGTGAAGCAATTTTCTTCTCATAATGGGTGTAGCTAATTTTTCCCCGGGCTGTCACAAGATGGTTTTCATTTATGAGCAGCATGGCAAAAGGTCGGTAGGCCCCAATCAGGAGAAACTGGTTCAGTGCAGTATCATGATAAAAGGTCTGATTCAGGTTCAAACCATAAGAGAAACCAAAGGGATTTAAGACCTTTTCGCTGATTTCCAGAGGCTTTAAGTCTTCTAAGGGAATCAATTCTTCTTGTTGAGCAGATAACATGCTGCCGGCAAGTAAAATGCCGACAGCAATGAAGAAGCTGTAGAGTTTACGCATTTGATATCCGGATTACAATCTTTCGAATTCTACTCTTTCAAAATTGTTGAACAAATCATCATAGAATTGATCTTCATCAAGCTCATCAAAGAAACCCCAAAATTCATTAAAGTCATTCGCATTGCCCGAGAACAATGTATCTGAAGAATCAAAGAAGAAATCCATTTCATCAGATGACATTGAGTTATTGCCGAGCACCACAGATTCTTCTCTGTTGGCCATCTCTCCTGGCGGCAACATCTGCTGCTCAGTTGCTGAGGCAGACCCACCCTGTGGTACAAAGCTGCGCTGGCCATTAGCACCTATAATATCGGCTGATGATTCATGCAGAATTACCTCGGTTCCCAAGTCAGGAGAATAGCCAATTTCTTCGGTCGTACCACGCACCCCCGCCACAGCAGTTGGTGTTTTTACCCGAAAATGATTTCGCGCATCGGGATGTCTGGCAACCACTGCTGTAATTCTGCCCATCTTGAGGCTTACATCAGTTGCCGTACCGTAACTGCCGGTTGCAAATTTATCGAACGACATTAAACTGCCGGGATTAATTGAAACTGAGCTGCCAGTGGTCATTTGTACAACGGCTTTCCCTTTCAATGAGGTTTGTATCTCAGTATTGTCGCTGATACTCATGCCAGAGGTGGCACGGTTCCAGCTGCCGCCAGATGTGCGAACATCAACTTTCCCAATTACCAGCGATAATTTACCAATTTGTTTTGCTGCTATTCCAGATGAAGCAATCACAAAAGCAGCCAGAATCAATATAATTTTTTGTACACTATGCATATTCCCCCCTATGTATATACTAGACGAGCCTTATTGGCCCCATGAAACAGATTTTTCTGCATTTTCTGCTGAATTATTGACTATGCCCACCAGCTGCATCCCGCTGAGAACCTGAAATTCAGAGAACTTGGTCTGCATGATGCCCGCCTGCTGCACATCGCGCAGGGCATATCGCTCCCAACTGGTTAAATAAAACATAAACCCGGCCTCAATGTTAAAAACAAGCATCATAGCTTTCGCTACTTCACCGCGGTTGACCGGTCGAGCTGCATCTTCTGCAGTAAAATTCATCCCGGTAATTTCAGCAAGTTTTTGCAGGCGGGCCCTGGAGGTAGACAGGGTATCAAACTCTTCGTTTTGCATGGCAATTAAATCTGCCAGGTCTTGCCGGGTTGCAATCTCGCGCTCAATGATCTCTCGATAAGTCGCCATTTCATCTGCGAAAACCCCGGTTCCCAATAAACTGAAGACAATTGTAGAGATACCGAAAACATGGCGGATGAATTTCCCGCCGAACATCTTTTTGCAAATAATTTCGCTAACGTTCATAGTCTGAATGTCAGAATATCTCATCTCAATTGAATGTAAATTCCTTTTTTCGATGTATTTTCTGAAGTTTCGAATAATAAATATGTAAAAATAAAATTGACATTCTGCATATTCAGAAAAGCGTAACAGATGCAGGAATATGCGACTAGAATAGCAAAAATACGGGAAGAGATGCACAAAGGTCTCGTGGGTCAAGAGGGTCTTGTCGACGGGCTGCTCATTGCAATGATCGCCAATGGGCATGTTCTCATTGAAGGTGTTCCGGGTTTAGCAAAGACCAGAGCTGTAAATCTTCTGGCTCTGTTGAGCGGGTGCCAGTTCAAAAGAATTCAGTTCACCCCTGATCTATTGCCGGCTGATATTGTTGGCAGTCAGATTTTTAACCAGGAAACCGGTAAGTTCGTTACAAGAGCAGGTCCCGTATTTACCAACTTCTGTCTGGCAGATGAAATCAACCGGGCACCTGCCAAAGTACAATCCGCCCTGCTAGAGACCATGCAAGAACGACAGGTAACTATTGCCGATCGTACCCATATGCTGCCCAAACCCTTTTTTGTTTTTGCAACACAGAACCCGGTTGAGCAAGAGGGAACCTACCCTCTGCCAGAAGCCCAGTTAGACCGGTTCCTGATGAAACTGGTTGTCGGGTATCCTTCGTCTGCAGAAGAAGAGCAGATTGTTAAAATGGTAATCCAGGAAACTGCACTGCCGGCCCTTGATAAACTACTGAGTGCAGATGAAATTATTGAGCTGCAGCAAAAATGCAGAGAAATCTATATAGATGACAGCCTGGTTGCGTATGCAACCAGAATTGTCGAGGCTACCCGGGATCCCGCTAAATATAATCTGAATTTAACTGACGTTATTGAATACGGGGCATCGCCGCGGGGTTCCATTTCATTGGCTACCTGTGCCCGAGCTAAGGCTCTCATACATGGTCGTGATAAGGTTTTACCTGAAGATATCAAAGATATCGCAGTTTCAGTGTTGAGGCATAGAATAATTTTGACATACCATGCTGAGGCAGAAGGGATTAAGACAGATGAAATTGTCTTGAAAATATTGTCTGCATTGCCAGTACCCTGATCATAAATGGTTAAAACACCTGCCGACCTGTTACAAAAGGTAAGAGAACTCGAACTGGTTTCTCGACATAATTGCTCAGCGGCAATGACCGGCACATTTGCATCTTCTTTGCCGGGTCGTGGCCTGGTTTTTCATGAAAGCAGAAGGTATGTAGAAGGCGACGATGTACGCTCCATCGACTGGAAAATGACGGCCCGCCTGATGGAACCTTACGTCAGAATTTTTCTCGATGAACGGGAGCGTGAAATCTATGTTGCTCTCGATATCAGTAAATCAATGCATGGGGGCTGGCAAAAACAGACAAAACTGGAATTTGCAATCGAGACAGCGGCAACACTGATTTTTTCTGCTCACCGCAATCGGGATAAATTTGGCCTGGTGCTGTTTGCGGGAAAAGCCATAAAGACCCTTAAGCCCTCGGGCGGAAGAAGACACCTTTTTGAATGTCTGAAGTCACTTATTGAGGTTCAAAATTATCCCGCTTCAATGCTCGATGATTCTGACCCTCGAACTGCAATACATGCCATTGAAGCCCAGCGAGGAAGAAAATTTGTAATTTTCATGATTTCAGATTTTATTGATGATGACGTTCCCGATGATTTGAAATACCTTCGTGCTCGCCATGATGTCAATCTCATGCGAATTTACGACCCCTTTGAAAAAAGTTCGAATGCGAATCTAAAATTATGGGGCGAGTCTCCAGAGAAAAGGGGATTAAACCGGGGAGCAACCTTCTGGCCCTTTAAGAATGCAGAGATTGTGAAAGATCATATTCAGGATGCCTGTAATCGAAACCGTATTTTACTGGAAGATATTGCAACAACAGACAAAATTCAAAACGCACTAACGCGTATGTTTCATCGAAAAAGGAAATTGCTGGCAAAATGACCGAAAATTTACCCCCAGCACTACCTCATATACTCTTAGATTCCCAACCTATTCTGCCTGTCTGGCTTGCATGGCTGCTTACCGGTGCCATAATTCTTGCCTGGAGTGCATTGGTAATCACAATTATCTGGCTTATTTTACGACGCTTTCTACAAAAACCGCAAATGCCCTCTACAGAACCAGGGTTTGCACAAAAGTTTGATCAGAATTTATCAAAACTGAATCAACAGTTTCTGGCAAATGAAAACTATCGCGAAGGAATGCATGCTCTATCAGAATTTATGCGAAAATTCTGGAGTGAGACGCAAAAGGTGGGGCTGCATCCTTTAACGACCCAGGAAATGCATGGCAACTTTGAAACGGAATATCCTGCAGAACTCTTTAAAGATCTGAATTCATGGCAATTTTCACGGGAGGAACCAACCCGGGATGACTTTACGGCCGCGGTGAATATTTGCCGCAACGAACATAAACGGCGAATCAAGCCAAAAAAAGGAGCATTTAAGACCGTTTCGTCTTTCTTCTCAAAAAAACCAATACCGGCTGAGTTTACCCCAGAGGCAAGTCATCCGCTTGAAAAACTTTTGGAGAAAAAAGACAATGGATAATCTGGAATGGGCAAGAGGCGGATGGCTTTTTTTACTTCCTGTTGCAATCGCAGGGGTCTGGTTCGCTGTTAAACTTCGTCAAAAGACTGTATTGCAGTTTGCTAATCTACAATTCACGAAAAATAATTCTCGAGTGATCCCTGTAATAATAGTACTTGCAGTGCTTGAAGGTCTTATACTCATTTTTGCAATTCTCAGTATTGCCGGACCCCAGCGTACCTTTAGACAGAAAATTTCGAAAGAATCCGGTGCAGATATTGCACTTGCACTGGATATATCTGCCAGTATGATGGCAGACGATTTTAAACCGAACCGGCTCGAATCTCTCAAACAGCTGACAAACGAGTTCCTTGAGAAGGCCGGCAGCAACCGCTTCGGTGTCTATGTTTTTGCAAAGCATGTTTTTACACAGACTCCATTGACGACAGATGTAAACTCACTTAAAACGATGATCGGGCATATCTCATATGAAATGATCAATCACGCGACTTCGGGGGGTACTGCAATCGGCACAGCTCTGGTTTTTGTACATGATAACCTCAAAAAATTCAGAGAAGAAGGACGTGACCAGGCGATTATTCTGGTAACAG
Organism: Leptospiraceae bacterium; assembly: GCA_020440825.1. Classification (GTDB taxonomy): domain Bacteria; phylum Spirochaetota; class Leptospiria; order Turneriellales; family Turneriellaceae; genus JAGRNJ01. The sequence continues at coordinate 8,143 of JAGRNJ010000065.1, forward strand.
ATGGGGAAAGCAGTTATGGGGTTGATCCTGAAATTGCGGCTCGACAGATAGCCGAATCTGGCATGCGGCTATATATCATTGGCATGGCAGGTGAAGAGCCGGTACCGTTGTTTGTTTATGGTGAGAAATTTATTAACAATAAAGGTAACCATGTCATAACATCTCTCGATGATAAAAGTCTCAAGAAAATTGCAAAAGCCGCAGGTGGTAAATATTACCGAGCGATCGATGAAAATGTTTTGCGCTCTGTCTTAAGCGATATTTCAAGGCTCGAAAAAACACCATTAGAGATCGCAAACCGAATCAGCGTAATATCTTATGCCCCTTATTTTTCACTTGCTGCTCTTGTTTTATCTTTCATCTGGTTTGGTGTTTACGGCATGCAGAGGAGACCCTTGCAATGATTTCTTTTGAATGGCCTTATGTTCTGGCGGCAATACTGCCCTGGGGTGCATTTACTATATTTCTTGCTTTTCGCAACCTGAAAGCATTCAAACAGGTTGCAGAATTAACTCACCCTGCCAAGAGAAGCCAGATAACAGTATATAGTTCAAAAACAGTTTTCTGGTTACATTACTCACTACTTTTTCTACTGGGTTTACTTCTTATACTCGCAGGCTCGGGTATGCACCGTTATGCAGATGGTAAAATTGAGTCAAGACAGCCCAGAGTGTATATTGTTCTCGATGGCTCCCTGAGTATGTATGCCAACGATGGCCGCTATGAATCAAAGAATAAATATCTGAGCAGAATAGAAGAGGCGAAAGAAAAAGCAGAAACTCTGATTTCTCTATTGCCCGATGCACTGTTCGGTATGTACAGCTTCAGCGGTACTGCAGTTCTGCACTCATTGCCCACCTCTGACCACGCATCACTTGTCTCACTGATCAAGAATTTTGAACCCCACAATATCGAATCATCGGGTTCTATGATTTCATTGCCATTAAAAAATATTCTTGAAATGAATGAAGCCGGCAAACAAATCACTCTGGTACTCTTCAGTGACGGAGAAAACCCCCAGGAAGATACCGAACTTGAAAATGTTCTGGCCCAGTATGAACAGCGCAAAGTAAGAATATTTACCATCGGGTTGGGAAAAGACTCACTTGTGAAAATGAATATTTTTCATCCCGACGATATTTTACATGGAGAAGCTGACAAACGAGTAATAGCAAAATTTGAAACAAGACTGAACGAAGATAATCTTGAAATGATTGCCGACCGAACAAATGCCAATTACTGGCATGCCGATGATGTCTTTGATGACTCGCAAATAGAGAAAATAACCGAAGGTGACGAAACGATTGTAGATGTTGATTCGATAGTCAAAGAAGACCTGACATATCTGGTCATGATATTTGCAATGCTTGTGTTTTTAATTGAATTGTACTACTGGCCGTCTCTGCGAGTCACAGCTATCAAGGCTGCTAAAACCGGAATTTTATTTGTACTGTTTTTACCCATGATTCGCTGCCAGCCAGATTTTCTAAACGCTCATTATAAAAATCAGGATGGTATTGCTTCTGATCTGCAGGCAGATTTTCCGCAGGCACTGTCACACTTTAGTGAAAGCATGGCATACAAATACCGCATGCATATTCCTGCGTACAACCAGGCAAGGGTACATTTGCAGACTGAAAAATATGAATCTGCTCATCAAATTTTGCAGAATCTGGTTGTGCAGATTCCTGAGTTTGGCCCGGCTTATTACAATGACGGTCTGGCAGTTTATCAACTGGCCTGGAAGAAAATGAAAAACGGCACCTGTTATCCCAAAGATGCTCAAACCCTCATTGAACTAGCAGTCGACCGTTTCAACACTTCTATAGAATTTTTAAGTGAAGATTATGAAAAACAGATGGCAAACGCAAATGCTCAACAATTGAAACAGCTTGCCATTGGCTTTTCCCAGCTGCCAGAAGAATGTCCTGACGAATCACAAAACCAGAACGAGAAAGACAAGAATCAGGAAAATCAGAATCAAGAGAATAATAAAGATCAGGACAAAGATAAAAATCAAGAAAATAAGAATGAAAACCAGAAAGACAAAAATGAGTCAAATGAAAACCAGCAACAGAATAACGAGAATCCTAAACCACGCCCTCTCTCAGATAAGGAAAAACAGGAAATAGAGAAAGAACGAAGAAATCTCTCAAATATCTCGAATAAAGATCAGAATTTCAGACAGTCAAGAGAACAGCAAATGTACCCCGGGCAAAAAGTTCCAGGTGAAAGCGATCCGCAAAATGGTGAAAGTAAAGAAGAGGAAGACCCCGAAGGGGAGTCTGTGGGAAAAGGCGGAAGACGGGTTTACTGGTGATAATCTTGCAGATTCATTCTCAGTTCTTTTAACGCAAGTTCTTTACTGTGAAATCCTATTACCTGCCCGAACATTTTTCCTTCAGGATTTGCAATAACGAGGGTCGGTAATCCGCGGATAGCGTACCTGGTGGCAATTTCATTAGACTCGTCATTCATTTCAGTGAAGTCTAACCGGGCAAGTGTAACATTGAATTCTTTTACCAGTGCTTGAAATTCGGGAGAAGGAAACAGTTTCGCTTCCATCTCGTGACAGGCTTCACACCATTCTGCCCAGAAATCAATAACAACCGGACCCTGCTTTTTTTCTGCTGCTTGAAACGCAGACTGCAGATCGCTATGCCATCCGCCTTGCTGCACCGTATTGGCCGGCAAAGCCGAGCGCGAGCTGATTGGCGAAGAGGCTAAAAAAACCCCAAAACCTGCGACCAGTAAAAATGCAGTTGCTGCAACTTTGCCCGGTTTATCAATAGCATCATCAGATGAGAAGGGATCAGCGAGAAAATAAAACGTTACAGCCAGAAAAAGACCCACTGCTGCAAAACCAAGCAAATATCTTTGCGGGGGAAAGGGTCCGAATATATCTTCGAGGTAATGAAAGGCCGCAGCCAACAGAACTGTTGCACCGATGTACTTGATTGCCTGCAGCCATTTGCCCGGTTTCGGCAATTTCATTGCAAACCCGCCTATCGCGAGAAACGGCAACCCCATTCCCAATGAGAAAGATGTAGCGAGAATAATGCCGGGCAAAATACTCTCCTGTTTTGCAGCACGCTGGGCAATATCGATGAGCAGAGTGCCGAATAGAGGTGCAGTGCATGGTGCAGCGATGAATCCAGAGAAAATTCCCATTACAAGAGGATACAAAAGCCCACGCTTGCGCTCGGTATGTAGATGATTGGCCATGTTGGGTAACGGTAATGGTAAGATACCCGCAAATGCCAGACCCATATACACAAAGATGAGTGAAAATACAATGACCGCTGCTGGCTGGGCCAACCAGGCCCCGAATACACTGCCACCCAGGGCTGCCACCAGACCTAAAGAAACATAAGTTACTGCCATACCGATCACATAGACACCAGAAAGTAAAAAGCCATGCCACCACCGTTTTACATGGCCAGTGGTGAACAGAGCTGTAGTAATGGGAATAAGCGGATACACACAGGCCGACAATGATGATATCAAACCCTGGGCAAAGGCGAATGATATTGCGGCCAGTGATATTGTCATATTATACCCGTTTTTTTCGCATACTGGGATTCAAGACTTTTTTTCTTAACCGCAGGTTACCCGGGGTGACTTCGAGAATTTCATCATCTTCGAGAAAGTCCATGGCCTGTTCGAGGGACAGCTTTTTAGGGGGAACCAGTCTGATTGCGTCGTCTGTTCCCGATGCCCGCACATTCGAAAGTTTTTTCTCTTTAATAGGGTTTACATCTAAATCATTGTCTTTCGCATGAATGCCTATGATCATACCCACATATACTGGTATTTGCGGAGACAAAAACAGCTCTCCGCGGTCCTGAATATTAAACAAAGCATATCCGTTGGCGACCCCGGCTTCCATACTGATAATTGCTCCGCGGGTTCTGCCTGAGATAGTACCAACAAATGGACGGTATTCCAGGAAAATACCAGAAATTGAGCCTTCCCCACGGGTTTCTGTCAAAAAGAAACTTCGAAAGCCAATTAAACCACGAGTGGGTATTTCATAGCGCACTCGAACAACTCCCGACGCCAAAGTCTCCATTTGGCTGAGCATACCTTTTCTGCGGTTCAGTTCCTGAATAACCCCACCCGAATAGGCCTCGGGCATATCCATGACTATTTCTTCAAAAGGCTCGAGTTTCTGACCGCCCTCTTCCTGATAAATTACCTGGGGCTTAGAAACGCCCAGTTCAAAGCCTTCCCGCCGCATATTTTCGATCAAAATCGCGAGCTGGAGCTCTCCGCGCCCAGAGACTTTAAATGAATCACCCAGGTCATCAACCTTGAGGGACAGATTGGTCTTTAATTCCCGCTCAAGACGTTCACGAATATTTCGGGACGTAACCCATTTGCCTTCTTTACCGGCAAAAGGAGAATCATTGACCATAAATTGCATTGAAACAGTCGGCGGTTCAATCTGAATGCGAGGCAATGCAACCGGCTTAGACTCATCTGCCAGTGTATCACCAATGGTCATTTCTGGAATACCGGCAACGGCGACGATATCACCAGATGTACCCATCGTGGCTTCTGTACGTTTAAGTCCCAAAAATGTAAAAAGTTTGGTAATACGGTGTTTTGTCGAAACCGTCTCGCCTTTATCATTGAGACCGAGCAGAACAACCTGATCGTTCACTTTGACAGTACCGGTAAAGATTCGACCGATGCAGATTCTACCGAGATATTCATTGTAGTCGAGAGTAGTTACCTGAAACGAGAACGGTTCAGACTCTTTTCCCGAAGAGTTGCCACAATGCTCTAGTATAACATCGAGCAGGGGGAACATATCTTTCTGTTCATCTTCAAGCTGGTGTATGGCAAATCCGTTTTTTGCACTGGCAAACACAACAGGAAAATCAATCTGTTCATCCGTTGCATTGAGTTCCATGAATAATTCAAATACCTGTTCAATAACTGCCTTAGGGTCGCAGTTAGGTTTATCAATTTTATTGATGACGAGTACAATCTTTTGGCCCAGCTCAAGTGCCTTTTTAAGCACAAAACGAGTTTGCGGCATTGGGCCTTCCATCGCATCTACGAGCAGCAGGCAACTGTCAACCATACGCAACACACGTTCTACCTCACCACCAAAATCAGAGTGACCGGGGGTATCTACGATATTGATACGAACGCCTTTATATTCAACGGCGGTATTTTTTGCCAGAATTGTAATACCGCGCTCACGCTCCAGGTCATTGCTGTCCATGACCCGGTCGGTATCTTCTTTGGCATCGATTGAAAAACAGGTTCTTAAAATCTGGTCGACCAGAGTTGTTTTACCATGGTCAACGTGGGCAATGATTGCCACGTTTTTAATTGTTTGAGGGGTTGACATGCGGCAGAATTTCGAATTGAGACGGCGTGTAAATGCACAAATCGCCGATATGCCGCCCTATTTATTCTGAATAATAAATCGGTGATTGACCAGCTCTTTAAGATTCGGCCGATCTTTTTTTGACTTTCCTTCTTTTTTAATGGCCTGGTGATAATCATGCAGAACTGTCACGAAGTTACATGCAGTTTTCGCTGTTAACTCAATCAAACCCTCAGAACACTCACCTCAATTGGCACATCGCTGAAGCCTGATTTCAGTGGCCGGGTCAACAGTGTTAGAGAATTTTTCTGCAGATACTCTTTCACTTCAGTGTTATTTAGATATTCCCGGGTTACCCCAATTTCTGCTGCACCAATCACTGCTTGAATTTTAGCCGCCAGATTCACTGTGGTGCCAAAATAATCAATGCCTGTATCAAGGTTTACAGCCAGTACCTGCCCAGTATGCAGACTGATTCTCAGTCGAATCTCAGAGTTCTTCAACTCTCTTTCAAATCGGGTCTGAAGATCAAGAGATGCAATTAAGGCATCGAGCGGATGGCTGAATGCAGCCATAACTGAATCGCCAATACTTTTTACCACCACCCCTTTGTGCTGGTTCACAATTCTGTAAGTTTCAACAAAATGCTGGCGCACAGCATTGAACGCACCGGTATCTCCTTTTTCTCTATAAAAGCGGGTCGAACCAACGATATCTGTAAACATTATTGTCTGCTGGCCAATTTCAAGTTGAATATCACTGCCAATTTTTTCTTCGGGAAACAGTTCTCGAAACTCTTTCAGCAAAAACAGATCACCTGGACGAATGGACTTCTGATCTTCTGTTTTTTTCTCAATGACAAATGTGTGAGGGTTATTATCGTTATTTCTAAGGGTCAAAACCGGATGCAAACCCAGATATGAAGTTTCTTTACTTGAGGCCTCAGTAAGTACCAGATTTCTGGTTTTGGCCTCTTGTTCAACCTGTAATAATCGAAAACTTTTTTCACCGAGAATTCTGGTTCTGTACAATCCCACCGGTAGCCTGGTATCCAGTAGTTTTTCAGAACCAGGTTCAACAGTCTGCTGGTAAAAGATGTGTGGTTTTCGAGCAGGTTCTGCCGCACAAAAAAACAGCTTTTGTGTGCGCCTGAGCGTTTCATGCGGACGAAATGTAATCTCAAGATTATCTAATTCAGTAGCAGAGAAATCTATCTCACAGGCCTCACACTCTGACATGTCTGGAATATCACCCAAATGCTTTAGCTCTGCCTTTGCACCCCTGCAATGAGGACAAACGACATCCCACGATAAATTGAACAGACCTGCCTTAGAAAGGTATAAACATATAATTAAAATATCTTTCCATGCAAGACCAAGCTTTTCACTGAGATCCCGCACCTGTATTCTAAAAAGCTGGTCTTCGGGCCCGGTGGCAATATAACGGGCAAACACATCAATCGTTGCCGGCGATACCGATTTTTCAGCAAGTGCATTTTGAATTTTTTTTACCACCTGCTGCTGCTCAAGATTGAGATCAACAGGATTTTGTAGCTCTAAGCTCGATTGAGCTGTGTTTACGAGCTTTGCCTGTATTTCTTTGTCAATCGCGCCAAGAACCCGGGCATAAGACTTCTGCAGAGACTTCATGCCCACTTTTAGCAAAATGCGGCCCGACAGGCTGCGGGGTATCCACCCGAAATAGACATACATTCGAGTGCCATCATTTGGCAGTGATTCAAGAAGATAACGGGCTCTCACATAGTGAGCAAAACCCCGACTGTAAATTCTCGCCTGGTGTAGACCTTTCGCATATTCCCACTGCCAGGGAACCTCTTCCCAGTCTAAACGAATGCCCGCATTGACACTGGTACCAAACATGCGTCCATTTTTTTCTTCAAAATTCATAACCGGTAGTTGCATACGCTTATTGAATGATGAAGTATCTGAGATATGCGGCCATAATTCTTCAGCCGAAGATTTAAGATCATAGTGCCACAGAAAGTCCAGGGGTTTTGGTTTTCCTGCTAAGACTTCTTTTTCCCAAGGAAACTGAGAGAGAAAATCTTGCAGGGAAATTGGATGCTCTGTGCTGTTCATATCTGCGTTTTACAGTATTGAAACGAAAGGACAACAATATATTTCAAAGAAACAAACGGGCGCTTGAAAGTCATAATTCTTCGATATATTTTACAAGGTCAGTAATTTCCTGATCGCTGAACTTATCTTTGAAAGATGGCATAAGTGCACCTTTACCTTCTCTGATAGTGCGGGCAATTCCTGCACGCATTTTATCTCCCCCGAAAAAGAAACCCATTGACATGCCCATCGTGCCGAATTTTCGCATTCCTTTATCTGCCCAGGCAGAGGGTGGATTTCCCTCTTGCCCGTGGCAGGCAGCACAGTTTTCAAGCCAGTTTCGCGCTGCCGCGCTTCGGGCTTCAGACTTTACTGTTGCAGAAGAACATGCAGATAAGAATAATAAGGAATAGATTATAAAGTTTTTTGTTTGAATCATATTTGCAGATTAGCTATTTTATTTTTGTGTGGCAATTTATTTTTTTACTTAGAAGATATCACGTTTACTACTTTCTAAGAGGTCGAACCAACAGACCCATTTTTACGCATACCCTCCTCGTCGCCAAGATAAAATAATTCTGGCTACGTCATCGAAAGCCTCGATCTGCGGGTAATGGCCTATTCCCGGCAAACGTATTGTATCTGCATTCGGAACAATTTTCTCATAAGCATCTACGAGATGCCCGCCAGAAACGGGATCTTCGATACCGTCAATGAGTTTTAAAGGTATTTTAGTTGCTGTTAAAGCTCCCACCCAGCGGTCTTTATTTTGCACACGCTCTTGCATATAGTGCAGCATTTTATCTGAATTTCTGCTTCTTCCCGGATAATTGAGCAGATACCAGAGTGAATCAATTTCGGCAAGATTCGGCTTTGTTTCTGGCCCGAAAACCCGGGAAAAACTTTTTTGAAAACTGAATTTAGACATAAGCTGAACCAACACGGGGCCAATTGCGCTATTCAACAGAGTTTGAATAAGTCTGGGGCGGTGTGCCCCGGGTATCAACCCTCCGTTCAGGAATACAACACTTTGTAACGTTATATCGAGTTCAGAATTGAGTTCTCTGGCCAGTAATTCCTGAGCAACAGATACTGCGTAGTCATGTGCAACAATTTTAATCTTTTTAATTTTTAGCAAACGCAGCAGTCGCAACAGAAGTTCTGTCTGTTCCTTGATTGAGTATTCGTGATCTCTCGGCTTCGATGAAAAACCGAATCCCAGAAAATCGAGAGTTATTCTGCGGTAATCTGCAAATTTTTCCCACAGATAAACATAATCCCAGGAACATGTAGGATAACCATGCAAGAATACAATTGGTTCAGAGTTTTTATTCCCTGAATCTTTGTAAAAAATTTTATAATCCTGATATTCGAGAAAAGATCCGCTTTTAAGCCATTCTTGAACTTCAGTCGGCGGTCTTCGCATTTGCTACGACGACCCGAAACAGCAACAAGTCAAGAAATAAACCATGGTTTTTTCAGTACTAATCACGGAATCTATCCGTACTACTACTGAAAACTATGATAACTATTATAGTTTTTTTGTAGGCAGGTTAATTCTGGATTTTACGCTGGGTCAGGTTCAGCTCGCAATTCAATATCTGCCAGCTTAACCGGGAGGAAATATGGAAATTCAAAAAATTAAAGTGAATCAAAAAGCAAAAGAAATAAATAATCAGATAGAAGATTATCTGAATTTTGCAGTGAGAAATCTTGATAACTTTCTCGGCATGACCGGGCTAGGGGGTCGCAAGGCCGATTATGATGATGAACAATATGAATTTATTGGCGGGCCGAATGACGAACTGCGCAAAAAACATTATGATAAAAGTTTACGCCTGTTGTGGAAAGCCGAGCACCATGCATCATGGTCAAGCTTCAATGATTGTACAAAAGATGAAAAAATGCTGTGGCAAATGGCAGACCAGTCATTGAATACCGAAGAG
>JAGRNJ010000066.1 GCA_020440825.1 Leptospiraceae bacterium
CTTACCGCATGAAAAGCAGCGTAGAGAAAACCTTCAAGCATAGGAAAATCAGAGAACCAGGCAGACCAGATAAGCATAGTGCCGGTAAGTTCTATGGTAATGATAAAAATAAAAATCATCTTCAATGATTGAGAAAGGGGGGTAGATGTTTTTGTAGTCAGAAATTCCTGAAAGAAAATTCTTTCTTGCAGGCTTACATTCATCCGCACCAGACTGATTAAAAAATAAGACAACAGAACTATTCCAAAACCGCCAATTTGGAAAAGACCGAAAATAATGGTTTTACCAAGCACAGTGAAGTGAGTTGCAGTATCTACTACAATCAAACCGGTTACACACACAGCACTGACTGCGGTGAAGAACGCATCAACCAGCCGGATGGACTGCGTTGTTGAATTGGGCATCATCAAAAGTGCAGTACCGATCGAGATTAGAATAGAGAAACTGCCAGCCAATAGAAGAGGGGGGCGTATGCGAAACCGAATAAGAACAGAAATTCTCGAAGTTAGGCTTATAATTCCCTGTAAAGTCAAAAGTATTTTGGTTGCTAACAGAGCAAATTGTAAGGTTGGGTTTTGAATATCAAACAGGAAGAGTGAAAGAAACAACGCTAGAAAGAAAGTACGGTAATTCTTACGCCAATTCAGATATTGGCGAAATTCCCTGGCAGATATTATAAAGACCAGATGCAGAGCTGCGATTGAAAACAGCATGTAATCAAAAATTATTGATGGTAAAAATTTATGGGGTGGTAAAAAACCGGTCTCATAGGCTACTGCCGAAAAGAATGCGACAGAAATCAGAAAGATTATCCAGTCACTTGTTTTTTGAATCAGATTCTGCATACGTTAAGAGACCCGATTTTTCGTTCGATTTCAGATGTACGTGCTTTTTTTTGCAACTTTAGTCAGAATCTAAAAGCGATATTTAAGGACAATGACTTCTTGGTTAAGCATTTTTATCAGGATATTTCTCGAGGTATTTACCAAACGAATGCATAACCAGCAGATGCACCTGAGCCTGGGTTACCGTGTACACCGGCCAGGGCAGGCTGGGTTCAAAGTCATGAATGGCAACCATCAGAAACTGGTTATTCAGTACACTGCGAAATTCCAGCCGCCCTTGAAATTTAGAATTTTGAGCTGCGAGGAATCCGCCTGAAATCAAGTATACCATACGGTTATCATTGCTGCGCTGGTCGACCAGGGTCAATTCAAGAAGCAGAATTCCCAAAAAACTGAAACGAAGTTTGCGGGCGGTTCGCTGAAACTCGATATTGAGCAGGCCGACGCTTTTTGCAAGCCAGGTCGCGTATCGCAGGCTTGCCCAGCGGGCATTTTTATTCTTGGGCATGCGAAATCGCTGAAAAGAGCGCACTACATTGCCCCCAGAAAAATGAATTCTACGGATAGGCCTGTCTGGCAACGCCGAAGGACTTTTCTTTTCTGTAATGGCACTTTGAATTGCTTGCTCAAAGCTCTCAGGATCTTGAATAAAGTTATCCCCAACTGTCATGTCGCTCTTAAGACTTTCGATGAGCGGTGAGATGAGTGCCATTGAAGAACCTGAAAAGGTGCGTACCCAGAGTTTAGAGAGAAAGTAAGAATTTACCGGCAGGGTAATTGTGTAAAGATTTTTGCCCACTGCTCGGGCAGTTCGCTGCATCATCTGGGCATAGGTCATTGGGGCCTTGCAACCGATATCCAGATGCATATTGAAATATTTCTTTTGGCCAATAACACTCTCAATAGACTTTATGGTATCTGAAAGTGATACCGGCTGGGTCAGAGAAGAAGTCCATTCGGGCAATACCATCAGCGGTAGTCTTTGTACCAGATTCAATAAAATCTGAAAAGAACTGCCGCCGGCCCCGATGATGAGCCCTGAGCGAATCGTGGTTACAGGGGTCCCATAGGTCGCCAGTGCTTTTTCGACTTCCAGGCGACTGGCCAGATGATGAGAGAGACTCTGGTTGCGGGGTATAAGTCCGCTTAGATAGACGATCTGTTTAACTTTATTTTTAGCACAGGCCCGGGCAAAGTTATCGGCAAGCAAGAGATCAATATCGGCAAAATTTGCCTGTGTGAGGCGGGCCGTGGGTTGCATACTGTGAATAAGATAGATTGCATAAGTGCAACGTTGCAGGGCGTCTTCTAACTGGGTAAGTGAGAACATATCACACTGAATGGATCGCACCTGTCCTTTGGTAACTCCCGGGTTTCTACTGAGAGTAGTTACGGTGTATTGCGAGGTTAGTCGCTCGGCCAGTACCCTGCCGACAAAGCCGGTCCCGCCTGCAATGAGTATGTTCGGTTTTTTCACTACATTAAAATATAATCATTTGAGAGGTATATGACAGTTAATTTTTGGTCGCATTGTATACAACGGGTCTATTTTATACATGCATTTGATCCAGAATATTTTATTTTCGCTTAAGGTATTTGTTTTTGTCTATTGGGAAAAGAGTTGATATTAGTTTATGAGGTATAGGTCTCAAGCTAGAGCAGACAAAAACCGTCGTGATGAAACAATGTGTATTTTTTTGGCTTTACCAAAGCCGGCTATTGATTTTTCTTTTTCTAGCGGCAGATCATGCACCACCTGAAAGGCATGCGGAAACTCTACTCTTTCGAGCAGGTATTTTAAGGAAGGCGAAAGGTTGGCATCACCCAGTTTGCACTCAATTGCCGCCCACGGTTTACGGTTCTTGAGCAAAACAAAATCTACCTCATGACCGTCCCGGTTTCGAAAATAACGTAAGTCCCATTTTTCGCCCTCGACATCGTGCATCCAGTGTACAAAGCGTAACAGATGCAGGGCAATCATATTTTCAATGCGACTGCCGTCACTACCGGCCCGCGCCCAATCAAAAAAGTATAGTTTCTGTTCTTTCTTTACTGCTTTGATTCTGGCCGGCCCAAAAGGAGGAATTCGAAATATCGCATACAGCTTTTCGAAAATCAAAATATAGTTGCGAACTGTTTCAAAGGCCACCTCAAGATCTTCACGCAAAGAGTTTATTGAAAGAACCGAGCCCGCACAATCAGAGAGTCGGTCATAGAGCAACTCCATCTTTTCAAGTTCTTTTATATTTTCAAGAGAACGAACATCTTCTTGTACCAGTCTTTCACTATAGGCATTGCGCCAGCGGTTCGCATTTCGGTTTGAACCCGCAAGTAAGGGTTCGGGAAATCCGCTGAATTGAAAAAGAGCATCGAGGTGATCTTTTTTACCCAAAGGTAAATCAAAAATATTTTCAAGACCGGCAGTGTTTTGAAATGGTAGACCGGATAACTCACTTAACGTAAAAGGATGCAAACGATGGCCGAAATACCGCCCTTGTAAACTGTCACCCCCATGAGAATAAGCCTCTAAACGCCCGCTGCCTGTGACCAGTATCTGGGGCTCAAGGTGGTCTGGCTCTTTTAGCTGGTCATAGAGACCTTTCAAGAAACCCCGCCACCGCCGAAACTTATGCAATTCATCAAACAGTAAAATCTTTGTATTTAAGTCGATTTCATTATTTTGAATTATGAGCCGGTCTTTTTGATTATCCCAGTTGTAATACCGGCTTTCAGAAAAACTGGCTATTTTACGGGCGATCGTTGTTTTGCCGCATTGCCTCGGCCCTGACAGAATCACAATTTTATTCTGCAAATCTTGACGAATGGGGGCTTGCAGGCGACGGGTCTCCATTGGATAATTTTAGTTAGTACTCTGAAAATGTCCAGACATTTTCAGAGTGTACTCTAATTTAGTGCGGCTGAATAGGGGCAGTGGCCGAGCATGCCGGTCGCTGCAAAAATACAGTTTCAGAGGAGGGGTTTGACTCTTCCCTGAAAAAAATGAATGGATTTATTATTGCCAGTCTATCGTAATATTGCGATATTACGTTCATGAGTACAATGACACAAGCCCCGCAAGCCATCCGCATAATCAAACCCCATATTTCACTCAATGTATCAGATATTCAGCAGAGCATTGAATTTTATTCCAAAATGTTTCAAACCCAACCTGTAAAAATTAGAGAGGGGTATGTCAAATTTGACCTACAGGTTCCTTCGTTAAATCTTGCTCTGAATCAGAATTCTCTGGGGGCCCCAGGGGCAACCTCTCTCACCTGGGCATTCAGGTCGTCGGCAGTGCAGATGTCGCCAATATGAAAGAAGTCTGGGTGGGCGAAGGGCTCTTGCCCCGCGATGAATTGCAAACCAACTGTTGTTATGCCCTGCAAGTTAAAGCCTGGCTCACCGACCCTGATGGCAATGAATGGGAAGTCTTTGCTGTTCTTGAAGATGACTTGCCTGACGAAAATAAAGGCGGTAGCTGTTCAACCAGTGGTTGCTGTTGATATGGGTCTCATAAAACGAGAACTGCATCCCGAAACCCTGAATGATCTGGCGGATGAATTTCGTGCGTTGAGTCATCCGGCCCGGTTGGCGATCTTGAACCGCATCGCAGCCGATAACGCCTGCATCTGCGGTGATCTGTCAAAAGAGCTGGGTCTTGCACAGGCAACTGTCTCCCAGCATTTGAAAGTGCTGAAAGATGCCGGTCTTATCAAGGGCAGTATCGAAGGCACTTCGATGTGTTATTGCATCGATAGAGAGAAATTGGCAGAATTACACAGGCGGATGGATTTCCTCTTTGAAAGTTTAACCCCGGGTGACGAAATCCCGATGAATGATTGCTGTGATTAAGAAAAGGAAGCACTAACATGACTAACCAAACCATCAACCCCTTGAGTCGTCGAAAACAACTCTCCTTTTTAGACCGGTACCTCACGCTATGGATTTTCATAGCCATGGCAGTTGGTATTGGTTTAAGCCATGCCATCACAAACATGGGTGAGTTTGTAAATCAATTCAGTATGGGAACAACCAACATACCCATCGCGATCGGCTTGATTCTCATGATGTACCCGCCTTTGGCGAAAGTAAAATATGAAGAACTGGGTAAAGTATTCCGTAATATTAAAGTACTTTCATTATCATTAGTTTTGAACTGGCTCATTGGTCCGCTTCTGATGTTTTTTCTCGCGATTCTTTTTTTGGGAGATAAGCCCGAATATATGGCGGGTTTGATCTTAATTGGCCTGGCGAGATGCATAGCGATGGTAATCGTCTGGAATGAACTGGCCGAAGGAAGCCGGGAGTATGCTGCCGGGTTAGTTGCCTTAAATTCTATTTTTCAGGTATTTACCTATGGGCCATTGGCGTGGTTGTTTATCACCGTGCTACCGCCCGTTTTTGGTTATGAAAGTAATGTTGTGCAAATTACGATCTGGCAGGTGGCAGAGAGCAGTTTGATTTATCTGGGAATTCCGTTTATGATGGGAATTTTATCGAGAGTGATTTTGTTAAAAGCCAAGGGGAAAGACTGGTATGAGCAGAAATTCATCCCCCGTATTTCACCCTTAACATTGACCGCTCTGTTGTTCACGATTGTGGTAATGTTCTCATTACAGGGGCGGGAAATTGCCAATGCACCTTTTGATGTACTGCGCATTGCTCTGCCGCTGGTAATCTATTTTGCACTCATGTTTTTTATTGCCTTTTTCATTGGCCGGCGACTGGGGGCCGATTACCCGACAAATACAGCGATTGCATTTACCGCCTCGGGCAATAACTTTGAGCTGGCGATTGCAGTGGCGATTGCAGTGTTCGGTTTATCATCAGGCCAGGCATTCGCGGGGGTCATTGGGCCCTTGGTTGAGGTACCGGCTTTGATACTTTTAGTGAACGCTGCCTTCTGGCTGAAGAGAAAATTGTATAGTAAGGAGGTTTTAGAGTGAATTATTCAGATAACGAAGAAAAAGAACTCATCGAGTCGATTGAAAACGAAGAATGGATGCCAAGCAAAAAATGATAATAAAGTACTCTAAGATTGCAGCGATTACATTGAATAAAAACAGCAAAGAAAATTATTTAAAAAAGGAAAACCAATTACAATGAAAACCTATACCCAGCTCGCAGAAGAACTCTTACAGAATGCAAAAACCTACACGCCCGCCGATGAAACCCGCCGGGCTGCCCTTGTCGCGCTTGCAGATTACATCAAAGATAAAATCAAAGCACAGAAAGCCATCCGCCTCAATTTTATTTGCACCCATAATTCAAGACGCTCTCACCTGGGGGCAGTCTTATCTCAAGTGTTGGCAGCATATTTCAAACTGGAAAATTTTGAATCGTTCTCGGGCGGTACCGAAGCCACTGCGTTCAATGAAAATGCAGTACAGGCTTTGCGTGAGCTGGGGATTGAAATCAACAAGATTGAAGAGGGCAGTAATCCCCGTTACGAAGTGGTTACCGGTGATTTAAAGAGTGTTGCTTTCTCAAAGAAATTTGATGAAGCACCAAACCCGACCTCAGAATTTGCCGCCATTATGGTGTGTGATTCGGCGGATGCCAACTGCCCTTTTGTGCCGGGAGCTGAAAAACGAATTTCATTACCTTTTGAAGACCCCAAAAAATCAGACGGCACAGGCAGAGAGGCTCAAGTCTATCGGGAAAGGGCTTTAGAGATCGGTACACAATTGGCCTGGGTTTTTTTGAATTTATCTGTAAGTTAGACTTTTAGAAATTAAACTTGTCTATTAGTGAACTAAAGTTACAGTATACCATGAAAATATTAGTGTTTATTATTTTCTGTACCATCTGTTTTTCAGAAGTATATGCTCAAGAGTCGGTTTCTGCGAACAGTCAGGCTGAATTAATGCGCCAGAATATGAGGCAGTACTTTGCCGCAGAAAAAAATGAATCTCTATTCTTCATGGGTGCCGGTGTTCTTTCCCTACTAGGGGGCGGGTATTTACTCACAAAAGATTCTTTCAGCCGAGGCATTTCATATCCCGTTATGGCAATAGGCCTAATTCAATTGACTGTCGGCAGTATCGTATACTTCAAGACAGATTCTCAGCTTGCGAATCTTGAAGAAAAAACCGTCTCAGACCCGACATATTTGAGAACGGTAGAATTGCCGAGGATGAAAACTGTCAACTACTGGTTTGATGTTTATAAGATTATCGAAATCTCGTTACTGGCTGGCGGCATTACTACTGCTATAATAGGGCACCAGCGTGAAAACAATACATTAAAGGGCGTCGGTACCGGGTTAGCTGCTCAAAGTGCAATCATGCTGGTACTTGACTTTTTTGCAGAATCACGAGCTGACAAGTACACTGAACAGCTAGAAAATTTTACGGTTGCATTTGCACCAACGTTTGATTCTGGTCTTATCATGGCAGCAGTTTTCAGGTTCTAACTGATTGTACTTTTGATTTTTGCATAATGGTTTTGTGTTGTATTTTTGTTTCTTCGATTGTTGGTTCGGCATTTGACAACCCGGTGAAATGAGTGATAAGAATAAACAACTGATACGACTTATTAATGGCTAACGGGGTAAAACGTTTTTATTGATCTTTGTTTTCTGGAAACAGATTTATCTTCTTGAATATTTCTTTTTTATTATAAGTATACATCTGATGCCGGTCAGAACCGGCATAATCATCGTGATAGAATTGAGGTTCCCAACCGAAATAAAAATCAATTTCATCATCAGAATCCCGAAGTTCAAAAGTAAACGTATATTTACGGTCTGCCCGGGGTTTATTCATATAGAAAGTATGGATTGGCTTATCATTGATAAAAATTCGAAAAATATTTCGCCCCTCAAAAGGCGGCAGCGGATGTATAAATTTACCTTGAGTTGTTAACCAGTGTTCGCGGTTTTTTACATACCATTGAATTTCGATCTTATCAATGGGGAGTTCCTGAATTTCAGAATTTAAGCGGAACTCATTTTTATGGTTTTTATCGATGAATCCGTCCCAGGAATCCCCAATCCACAAAACAGATTTAAATAGAAACCAAATAACAAGTCCCAGAAAGATAAAAACCGTATAGCCAGACAAACTTTTAATAGACATAATTGAACCCTGCTTACCAACAAAAAAGTTCAAATCTGTTGATGTCTTACCAAATGTCAAAGGAATTATTCGATTGATACTCAGAAAATTTTCATTCTAATTTCTAATCCATTCGATTGACGGTTCAGGGCTTGGGTAGTTAATATCCGAAAGTATGCCACCATCCAAAAAAGATCAAGATGAAGAAATTATTCGGTCGGCAGTTGCTGCCAATAAAACGATCTCAATTAAAAGTTATGTGCTTGGACGCTACGGAGAAGAATTACTTGAAAAAGTTTCAAGAGCAATTCTACAGAAGTTTGGTAAAGAAGACTTACTCGAAATATTATATCCCAGCGCAAAAGAACTGGCCATCAATGCTACAAAAGCCAGTCTCAAAAGATTGGTTTTCAACGAGCTAGAACTGGACCCTGAAAATGATGAACAGTATGAACGAGGTATGGCGGTTTTCAAAGAGAAATTAAATGAAAAATCCATGAAAGAATCTAAGCCAAAGCTTATTGAACAGGGATTACCAACTATTATCACTTTTTACTATAATAAAGATGTAGTGAACATTAAAGTTAAAAATATGTTCAGAATGTTACCCATTGAAGAAAAACGGGTACGTGAAAAATTTAAGTTTGCAGAATCATTTTCCAATTTGTTAGAATTTTATATCGCTCACGGGGATGAATCTGAAGGCATGGGACTGGGAATCACCATGGTGGGAATTCTACTTGATGAATCTGGCTTCGATCGCCATCAATTCACCTTGCATTGCAAAGGGGAGTACAACGAAACTGCTGCAAAACTTGAAATTCCCATCAGCGAAAATTATATTCCCAAGCGCAAGCGCTTTGAGATTGAACTGGAAAAGTCGGGACTTTCAGTTCCCGAGTTTCGCAAAGTATTTCGTTAAGGACACCTTCTAAAAGTCAATTTACATTATGTGAAATCTGCATTGGCTGACCCATGGCTCAAGACAACAGTATAACACAATTTTTTGGTGAAAATCTGGCTGAAATTCTCGCAGAAAAAATTTCCCGGATCTATAGTAAGTTTTCATCTGACGATTATATTCAATTTGTAAAAAAGAATTGCAAAACTCTCACCTATACTGGTCGCATTGATTTACATACTGATGCTCTGCGCCAGTTTTTACCCGACAACTACCCTGACGCTGTTGAAATTCTTATGCAGATTCTCGGCGAAGAAAACCCCAATGAAACAGGCATGTTCAAAGAGTATTACTGGCTTATGCCGGTTGGCAAATTCATAGAAAAATTCGGGCTCGAAGATTTTACAATCTCCATCAAAGCAATTGAAGAAATAACAAAACGCAATACCGGGGAGTATGCAATTCGCCCTTACATTCGCAAGTATCCGCAGAAAACTATCAAGATCATGCAGAAGTGGGCCAAATCTGAAAATTTTCATTTGCGGCGTCTCGCTGCCGAGGGCTGCCGTCCCAAGTTGCCCTGGTCACAAAAATTAGGAACCTTTATCGAACAACCCGAGCCAGTATTTGTTATTTTAGAAAAATTAAAAGAAGATCAAATTAAGTTTGTTCAAAAGTCGGTGGCAAACAATCTGGCCGATTATCTTAAGGTCAATAAAGATCCGGCCATTAAGCTTCTGCAGCAATGGCAGAAATCTGATAACAAGAATACCCGTTGGATCATAAAACATGCCACTCGAAAATTTGGCACCATTTAATCTAAGCCAGAATGCTCAATAGAAACATTCTGGTAAAAAAGCAGTGCGACCAACAATCAGCTTCCAGAAATTAAAAATAATCTTTCTGTAATTTATTTTTCGGCCGAAGCAAGAATCTCTTCTTCATTGAGTTGCTTGAGAACCCATTGGTAGAGTTCCTCACCGGTTATCTGACCGGGTATTAAAACCTGTGCTGCACCCATTGATTTCAAGTTCTGAAGATCTTCAGGTTCATCGGCGATCATCACATGCGAGGCACCCGGGTTGATATCTTTGAGCCGGGAAAGCAGTCGGCGGGTGGTTGTTCCTTTCAAGAATACATCAGAAATGGTGACCAGCATAAAACGGGCTTTGTCAATTCCACAGTGCAATAGACTGTCTGGGTTTGCAAGGTCTCCGTACACCCAGGCAAAACCTCGTTTTTCTAATTCGTTTTTAAAGGCGGGGTTGAAATCGACGACCATAACCCGGGAGACCAGGTTAGGGCAGTAGCTTTCGAGTCTTTGTAAAAAAGCTCGGCCAATTCTGTAGTAACCAAGCACAACAATATCGCGGCCAGAATCATGATGAGAACCGCCGGGTTCATTGCCGGTCGGGGTCGATGACTTTTCTTTCATGCCGATGTAGCCAAATATTTTTACCAGCAGGCGTCCCAGGGTATCATTGTAGCGAATTGCATAGGTTGAAATCAATGATGCGAGCAGCATAGCGGTTAAAACAAAAGATTGCACTTCTTTGCTTATATGAGCATAACCCAGACCTAATGCTAAAATAACCAGCGAGAATTCACTTATCTGGGAAAGGTTGATAGAAGTTACCAGACCGTTTCGCAGGCCGAGCCCAGAGAAATATGCGGTCGGGGCAATAATGAGAATTCTACCGGCAAAAACAACCCCGATCATGGCCAGCGCCATGCCAACAGTACCCAGTTCTGGAACAGGGACTTTCATACCAAGTGCAACGAAAAATAGTGTAACGAAGAAGTCTCTTATACCGCTCAGCTTTGTGATTACATCATTGGCATAAGGGTACGCAGCGATCGTAACCCCGGCGATCAGAGATCCCATTTCTATTGAGAGTCCCGCTGCATGGGCCAATGCGCAAACACTGAAACACCAGGCCGTAGCCGTAATCAAAACCAGCTCCGGGCTGCGCGAAGCAATTTTGAATATATGATTTAAAATATACCGGCTGAACAGCGCGGCAACCAGTACCAGGCCAATCGCTCCGCCGACAGATTTGAGCAATACAACCGGTTCGGGGTTCGATAGAGAAGGCTGCAGGCCCATGAACAGAATGGCCCACACATCCTGCAAGATTAAAACTCCGATGGTAAGTTTTCCGGCGACTGTCTCAATCTCCAATTTATCATATAATAATTTAACAACAATCAAGGTTGATGATAATGCACCGGCCATACCGAGGTAGAGCAGATCGTATTTTCCGTTGCCTGCAAATCCGAGAAAATGGAAAGCTGCCATGCCGACTCCCAGGCATCCGAAAAACTGAACAATACCCAGGATGAATAATTTCGGACCGAGCTTGGCCAGTTCAGGAAGACGAATCTCAAGACCAATAATGAACAGCAGCATTACCAGACCCATCTCTGAGATCAGTTCAATCGATTCTTCACTGTGAATCAGTCCGAAGCCGATATTTGAGCCGAGCAATATACCGCCCACAATATAGCCAAGCAGTAAAGGTTGCTTGACCGAACGGGCAATATGGGCAAAAATTGCAGCAAAAATAATGGCAATGCCAATTTCTTCGATTAGATGCATTCAAAAATCTCCTGTTCTGTTTCAGAGAGCTCATCTAAAAACTGCAGTTGAATAATGCAGACCTGGTTGGCACTGCAGTTTTAGAATTTCCTGTATTTTATATTCGGCAGAATCAAGCCGCTTTCAAAGAATTTTTACGGAAGAAGGCAAAACATGCTTTTGCACTCTATAAACATTAAGTGCCGCTTTTTCTGCTCACTTTTACTCAAAGCCTGTCTACTTCTTTGAATTCTGTTTATCAAGTAACCTCTGAAAAAATCCTTCGATGCACTTTTTCAGAGGCAATTCCGTGCTAATCGCGCGGGAAAACATCCATGTTTTTACGAATATCTTCAAAACTTTCAGTTTTTCAGGGATTCCTTAAACAAAAACCGTTCTCAAGTAGTCATACAGTTTGGGAGAGTGGATTATAGAAAAATGATTTTCACCGGTCAGTTTGAGTACTCTGTGTTGTTTATCTGGTAATTTATCAATCACGGTTGAATTCAAAAACCGCAGACTGGGCTCTTCGACAATACCGTCGCCCAGCCATGATTGAATGGGGTTGTTGTTGGTGGCGATGGTCGAGTATACCGAATAAAAATCTATGCCATCCAGTTCATCGTAGTAACGGGGTGTAAAATATCTGGCAATGTGATGACCTGTGTACCAGGGTTCTTCTCTGATCATACCATGAGAAAGATCTTTGATCGCGTCACTGCGTAAATTACCGACCACACCTAAAAAACGTGCGATAGCATTAGGAGACAAGTTCAATGCCATGGCCAGCCAAAAGCCGGCCTTTTCAAGATATGAGCCCCCGTCAGGCGAAGCAATAAAGACAACTTTACCCATACGCTGTAAAACGGGTGAGCTATTTTCTTTGGCACGATGCAGCATAGAGCGGATGACCAACCCCCCCATAGAATACGACACCAGATTTATTTTTTCACCAGCGGGAGCGTGTTTGTCCCATTCTTCGAGCAGGTGCAGTAAATCGGCACCGTTTTTATAGATATGCTTGCCATTGTTGTAGCGAATAAAATAAGGAAAGAAACCACCTCTTCGAAATCGATCTGCGAGTCCATGACTCAGTACTTTTCTCTCTTTGAGCGTGATGTGTCGATTTTGCCACATCGTTTCATCGGTCAACAGCCCGGGCAGCCAGAAGATTGACTTTTTTAAGCCTGAATTTTTATAAAGTTCAACAGCCTGCTCGGCAGTAATGTCTTTTTCGTTGTCCCGAAATGAAAACTGAATGCGGGACATTTTAATTTTGTCATCGAGTGAACCGCCCAGAATACTTGAAATAACTCTGTTCTCAAAAACTGATTTTTCAACGATGTGACCGCTGTGCTCTACCGCTTCAATGGCCTTTGAAAAATTTTCGGATGCAGTTTGTATTGCTTCATTGAAGGCCTTATCTGTATTATCACGATGCTCATGCAGGGTTGTTTTTCCTTTGATGAGAGTTTCTCGACCCTGTTCCCAGAAAATCATTGCTTTTGAGAGAAGTTCGAGGCCCTCGCCGCTCAAGTGAAGGCTTCCAGCAAGCAGAGTTTTTACACTTTTCAGCGTAGAGTCTGTAACCCCGCCGGCAGCTTTGACAGCATTTTCAGTAACAGCTCTGTAAATCGCATCGATCATCGGTCAGCATTTTTAAGGTAAGTGAAATGTCGATGGGTTTTGTGTGAGTTTATTGCTTTCTATTTTTGCTGTCGTTTTTCAATTTAAGTAACCTCAGAAATAGTCCCTACACGCACTTTTTCAGAGATTCCTGAATATCAAAAGTCAATCCCGTCATAGATATCATCGAAGCTGAGGTCAACCTCGGATATTTGAAACGAAACCTTTTCATCTATAATTCGTTTCTCTTGCCAGGAGTCTGGTTCTATTCTGTTTGCTATGATGACCTCAGGTTGAACTGAATTCACCAGAATGAGCTGCAGCAGGCCCGGCATCGCTTTATAGGCCAATGCCTTCTCATTGCGATCAAAAGACTCAGTCGAAGGAGATAGTATCTCGATAATGGCCTCAACCTTCTGAAGATTATTGTGTTCATCCATAGTAGCATCACCACACACCACACTTACGTCGGGATAAAAATAGCGGGTGTCGCTCACATAGGCACGAGCATCAGATGACAGGGGGGTACAGTTTTTCTGGATTTTCTTAAATCCATTTCCCAGAGCAATTATCAGATTGCTCTGAATTTTTGAATGAACCATACTCGCCCCGGCCATTGCGATCAAGTGGCCGTCGTAATACTCATGCTTTTCCTTCGACGGTTCTTCAAAGCGAAAATACTCTTCTACCGATAATAATGCCGGTGCAGGTAATGCCATGAACGAAATTAATCATGCCTTTTATATTGTAAATTCAGTTTCTTTGCATTGACAGAATATAAGCGCCTTTCACAATCAGAAATGAATCTTCCCAACATCAAGCTCGACGACCTCATGGGCCAGTTTAAGGAACTGGAAAACCTTAAATCGGTTTTCGGCGCTCCTGTAAAAATTGAAGACCGTACTGTCGTGCCCGTAGCCTCCGTTAAAATCAATGGCACAGGTTCAGGTAGTGGCGACGGCGGTGGGCCGTCTTTAAAAGAAATCGGCAAAGGCGGTGGTGGCGGCGAAGGTGAGGTTGAAATTGAAATCACCCCCATTGGTTTCATTTATGAAAAAGACGGAGTGCCCACGTTTGTGAAAATTTCATAACATTAGTAACCTCAAAAACAATCCCTCCATTCACTTTTTCAGAGGCAATACCGCGCTAATCCCGCGGGAAAACATCCATGTTTTCAGAGATTCCTTTATTTTTTCAAACCCAAAAGCAGTTCCAGACTTTTCTGCACCGACTTTACATCGGCTGTGCTCAGTTTGCCCAATTTTGCCAGAATCAACTGGCTATCGAGAGTAAAAATTTTCATTCGTACCAGAGAGGAACTCGAAAGTCCGGTTTTTGAAAGATTCTGAATGGCGACATCTAAAGGCCAGGGCTTATGCCCACTACTGGTAATCATTGCCAATACAACTTTAGGGGTAATTTCATTAAACTTAAATTCATCCGCCCGCGAAATTACCAATGCTGGCCTGCGTTTTACTATTGGTAATTCGGTAAAAGGGAAAGGAACTTTGACAACCTCAAATTGATCGAACTGCACGTTATAGATCGGCGTAAGCTTTCTCGTCTTCGGTCGATGCCCATTCTTCGAGTGTACCTTCTAGCGATCGCAAATAAGGAACATCGAGACCGGTAAGTTTTTGAATATAGACTCGCTCATTTTCAATCGAATATGTGATTTTATCACCGGGCTTCAAGTGAAGATGTTCCCGCACTTCTTTGGGCACAGTTGCCTGATGTTTTTGGGTCAATGTCGTCATTCTGTATTACAGTATACCTCCATACCGGTATACTGGCAACAAAAATTGTCTCCTTTGCACCGGTTTCTACAGTAAAAACATTCCAATACTGACAGAAAAATAGGGGTCTAATGTTTCGGTTTCAAGATAAATGCCAGTTCTTAGAACAGTTAATTGAAAGCCTATCTGCGCTTCACCCCCCAGATAATGCCGATTCGACTGAAAACCACTTTTTTCACCTCAAACTCGTAGATAACTGGCCTCAAAAACCACAGTTGTGGTTCCCAACTCTCTCTCGCTCAAGACTACCCAAAGCAGAATTTGAAGCATGCACACCCAGAACCGGCATCACAATTGGTGCTTTTTTTTTCGTATAGTACAGATTAGTGTCGAATTCCTGCACGTTGAGTCTGGAAAAAGACTATTGCAGCTTAGTTGTTTGACAACCTGCTGCAAAGAAACGCGCTTGCCTATCCCATTGGGAGCGAGCAAAGAGCAGGGGAGCCATCGGCTGAGATTCAACTGCAGTTTAAGAAAACTGCTTTTGTAAACCCTTTAACCTGAACCGGTTAGTACCGGCGTAGGAAGCCTCTAGTTAATGCTCGCGTTCGCTCCTTTTCATTGGAAAAAATTTCTGAAAAACTGAACGTTTTGCAGAAACAAAAGAAGGAGATAACATGAACAAAAGATTTGACATTCCCCCGTTTGCAGAACGCTGCATGAAAGCCGCCGGTAGTGCCTGGCAGGCTTCCTTTAACCACCCTTTCGTAAAGGCACTCGCTGATGGCACCTTGGCCCCTGAAAAATTTAAGTTCTACCAGATGCATGACGCCCGCTATCTTGAGGCGTTTTCTGATGCCGCGGCCTTGATTTCTGTGAAGTGTGTTGATCCTGTTGATAAACTGTGGTTTGTTGACGCTGCGCGGATGGCTCTCGTCGTTGAGGGAGAGCTTCATGCGGGTTATGGGAAAACATTAGGTTACACTGCCGAAGACATCGCTAAAATTGAACTCACCCCGAACAATGCAGCTTACCAGAATCATATGATTTTATATGCCACGAAGGGAACGTTAGCCGAGGCGGTGGCCGCTCTCACTCCCTGCCCGTGGTTGTATATTGATTTAGGTCAGCATTTACTGAAAGAGTTGGGTTCTATTGCTGAAAATCACCCGTATGCAAACTGGCTCAAGATGTATTCTGACCCCGGCTTTAATGACTACATGCAGAATATTTTGCAGCGCCTGCAAACGTATGCAGATGTAGTGGATGAAGCAACCCGCCAGCGGGCCGTTACTGCATTTGTGATGAGTGCCCGTTATGAATATATGTTTTGGGACGCTGCCTGGAATTTTCAGAGCTGGCCGGTTTAGTTTAATCATTTTCAGGGTCGGGTCATGACCCGACCCTGAAATTTACCTGTGACCTCCATGTCAAGCGGGCCCTTTTTTCCCTTACATTCACCTCGGTAATACAACTACCAGTGTAGTATCATTTTGTCGTACTGTGAAACGGCTTTACACCTGAAGATGGTCTTTTGGTATGAAGAGTAGTCGCAATGTGATGGCATTCTGATGCAAAAATTAATCGTACACCCTTTGCTTACGGATATCATCGATCATGCTATCTTAACAGAAACTGAGGGTATTGAAAGTTATAGAGTCTCGGCAAGTATCTATACAGTAATCGGTTTTCAGTTTTCAGGGCAGATTCATCACATGGAAGAAAACCGGCCTCTTGATACCTTGGGTGTCACAGGGATTCTTGATAGATGGAGACCGTTTCGTAGTGAAGCAGCTACGCGATCTCTTCTGATTTTTCTTAAGCCAGGGGGCTTCTATCGCATCTTTGGAGCCGTGGCAGGGTCATTGAAGAGCAACAGCCTTGCATTGGCAGATGTGACATCGGTTGATATGAAGCAGACTTTTAATGATATTCTTATGGCCACTGGCCACATTTCAGAAAAATGGAACAGATTGCAGGAACGATTTCTGAAGTTAGTTTGTCGCAATCTTTCGCCTGAAAGCCAGGGTGCATTGTACTTTCTTCAGACGCAGAAAGGCTTACTCCGTATTGAAAGTATTGCAAAAAACCTGGGAGTGAGCAGACGTACGCTTGAAAGAAAATTTATGACTGAAATTGGCACTTCTCCGAAGCATTTAGCGCGAATATTTCGCTGGGAAAACGCTTTGCGTAATCTCGGGAATTCTTCGGATTTGGGTACAACTGCGCTCGAATGTGGTTACTTCGATCAAGCACATTTTGTGCGCGAATCGCAAAATTTGAGCGGTACCTCACCAAAAAAGCTGAAATTATTGGGTTTTTAAAGAACCTTGTCGCATTTCTACAATTCTTAGCTCTAAATCCGCATAAATTAAAGCTATTATGAATAGGAGAAAACTATGAAACAAATAGCAGCAAAACTTACAGAGGCGCAAAAATACGCATTTTCGATACGGCCCAAAGTTGGCGGATTTCCGGTGCTTGCTGAAGTACTTAGACAGGCCGGATTTCAAATGAATCGTTGGTCTCTACCTTCTTGTCAGTCAATTTATCATATGGCGGATGGATCGGTTGTTCAGCAAGAGACGCCTCTGATCACCGGCACTCATGAAATTCCAGAATTTGATCGCGAAGATTTAATAAAAGCTCT
>JAGRNJ010000067.1 GCA_020440825.1 Leptospiraceae bacterium
GGAAAACATCCATGTTTTCAGGAATATCTTCAAAACTTTCAGTTTTTCAGATATTCCTTAAGAAAGCCACCAGAGAAGGTGGCTTTTTTGTTTCTAATATATTGGTAATCTCTAAATTATATTTCTAATTCTGTGTACATAAATATTTACAGCGCAGTTTGTTTGCACCAGCATAAGCAAATTTGATTTACTTTCCCGGCAGGCGGCGAATATACAGATCTTTTTCGAGGGCAGCCACGACATTGTTTGTTTCATCTAACACATTGACGGTATATGTGCGGATGACCTTTTTCTCGGTTTTTAAAATTTCGCGAATAGTCTGTATCTCCTCTTCGGGAATATGAAAGCGCGCAGTTACTGTACCGGTTCCCGGCCGTACAAAGTCAATTTTGGCTCCCTTATCCCACACCATACAGCTTTCTGAGAAGTGGTGCAGTAAAATAAACATGAAAAACGGGTCACACATTGAATACAAGCTGCCGCCAAAGTGTGTACCGACATAGTTGGTATTGGTCGGGGTGAGACTCATATAGCTTTCGACCGTAAATGCATCGATTTGCCTGATGCGAATGCCGGCACCATTGTACGGGCCAAACATTGCAAATGCATTCTCAAACCCGTATGTGTCGGTCAAAAATTTCCAAAGCGGATATACACTATAATCCAGTCTGCTCATCGGTTAGAAAAAAAAGTCGAATTGAACCAACAATCGACTTTTCTTTATGATTGGCGATTTCATCCCCAATGTAAGGCTGGTACCAATGGCATATATCGGCAGATTTGCACCAACACCGAGTGGGCCTCTGCACATGGGTTCCCTGTCAACTGCGCTACTATCATGGCTTGATGCACGAATTCACTCTGGAAAATGGCATTTGCGCATCGATGATATTGATACGCCCAGAATTAAGCCGGGCTCAACGAATGCCATTCTGCAAACCTTACGCGCGCATGGTCTTGACTGGGATGGCCCGGTGCAATACCAGAGTACTCGTCTACACATTTATCGGGAATATCTTGAACAGCTTGAAAAACGGCATTTGACCTATCGCTGCAACTGCTCACGTAAAGTCTTGAAACAAAATGGCTTGGTGTACAAAGGAACCTGCAGAAATAAAACCAGTCCAGAAATCCATCCGCCCTTTGCCATTCGCCTCAAGGTTCCAGAAAAAAAAATCAGTATAGCAGATGTTCTGCAAGGAACGCAGACGGTAGATCTTGCCGCCGATAGCGGTGATTTTATCATTCGACGAAGAGATGGTATTTTTGCCTATCATTTTGCAACTGTACTCGACGACTTTGACCTGGGGGTCACAAATATTGTTCGGGGAATTGATCTGTTGCCGTCTACTTTTGCCCAGGTATTGATTCGGGATTTTTTTTCGATGCCCGCTGTGAGTTATGCACATGTTCCACTCTGGTTGCAGTCAGATGAGCGAAAATTCAGCAAGCAGAATAGTTCACGGGCAGTTGAGAACCATCTTGCCTTGCAGAACCTGAGGCAGGCAGCCATCAGATTACAGCTTGCCGGGGAAGACGAAACCTCTGAAATTCAATCGATTGCGGGGATGCTTGACCTGCTCTTGGCACGCTGGCAGCAGGTCAGTACAGGTCACCGAGAGTTGCCTCACAAAGTTACTGTAGATCGGGAATTGTAAAAAGAATGACATTATGTCTCAAACTCGAGAATTTGACGAATGAGAAAAGTTGAGCGTGCATTGATATCGGTTTCTGACAAAACGGGTTTGCTTGAACTGGGCCGATCGTTACAGAAACACAATATTGAAATCTTTTCTACCGGGGGAACCTTGAAAACCCTGCTGGACAATGGTATTGCAGCTCAATCGGTAGAAAGTTATACCGGTTTTCCTGAAATGCTCGATGGCAGGGTAAAAACCCTGCACCCCAAAATTCATGGTGGTATTTTAGGCATTCGGGATAATCCCGGGCATGTCGAGAGTATGCAGGCGCATGGCATCAAGCCATTTGATCTTGTCTGTATAAATTTATATCCGTTCGAACGGGTCATCACCGGTGAAAATGTCGATTTTGAAGAAGTTGTCGAAAATATTGATATTGGCGGCCCGGGTATGATTCGGGCAGCCGCAAAGAACTACAAGTTTGTCGCAGTCTTGACTGAACCCGAGCAGTATGCAACGTTTATGCAGAGACTCGATGAGAATAATGGTGAGTTATCTGAAGAATATAAATTCGAACTGATGAAAGCAGCATTTTCACGAACGGCCGCCTATGACAGTGTTATTTCAAATTATATGACTGGTCTGCAGGGTGAAATTTTTCCCGATCGCCTTAATTTATCGATGAAAACTTTACAGCCGATGCGCTACGGTGAAAACCCGCACCAGAAAGCTGCTTTTTATGCGCCGACTTTAACCCAGAGCCTGGCCTGGAAACAGCTGCATGGCAAAGAACTGTCATACAACAATCTTATCGATTTGGACATTGCCATTCGCGTTGGTACAGACTTTAAGATACCGGTTTGCGCAATTTTCAAACATACCAATCCTTGCGGGGTGGGCAGTGGGGGCAGCCAGCTTGAAAACCTGAAGAAAGCCATGGCGACAGACCCGGTCAGTTATTTCGGGGGCATTGTTACCTTTAATGAAACTGTCCAGAAAGAGGCGGCCGAACTGTTGAGCGGCGAGTTTGTCGAAATTATCGTAGCGCCCGGCTTCTCTAGTGATGCATTTTCTATTCTCTCAAAAAAGAAAAACCTGCGTCTTATTGAAGTTCCTGAAATGAACAGTTTGAAATTCAATCATTATGAAATTCGAAGTGCCGCCGGCGGATTCCTGCTGCAGGAAACAGACTCCCCTGTGTATGTCGAAAACGAGCTCAAGGTAGTCAGCAAAACCCAGCCTTCTGAAGAACTTATTCGAGAATTGCAATTTGCCTTTCAGGTAGTCAAATATGTGAAATCAAATGCCGTCGTCTTCTCTGCAGGCGGCCAGACTTTAGGCATTGGTGCCGGTCAAA
Source organism: Leptospiraceae bacterium (assembly GCA_020440825.1). Lineage (GTDB taxonomy): Bacteria > Spirochaetota > Leptospiria > Turneriellales > Turneriellaceae > JAGRNJ01. The sequence goes on from JAGRNJ010000067.1 coordinate 2,998, forward strand.
TGAGCCGGGTTGATTCTATCCGGTTTGCGATCTTGAAGGCAGAAAATGCAAAACTTTCTCTGCAAGATTCAGTGCTGGCATCTGATGCATTCTTCCCATTCCGTGATGGTGTTGATCTGGCCATCGGGGCAGGGGTAAAGGCAATCATCCAGCCTGGTGGTTCAATGCGGGACGAAGAAAGCATTGCCGCCGCAGATGAAGCAGGGGTAGTGATGGTCTTTACGGGAATGCGCCATTTTCGTCATTAATCCCATTCGTGTCTGATACCCGTAAACTGAAGAAGAAATGGTATGCCAGGGTAGTCTGTAAAGACCTTGTGGCCGAGGGCTTAGGCTTAGCCCATATCGTACCCGACTTTTTTCCCTGGCCGGTAAAGCCATTGACCGGTTTTATTCTGGGTCTCTTACCGGGTGAAGAAGCGATTGTACGGGTTGAGACTGTACGTTCGGGTAATTTTCACGGGGTACTGGCATTCCATTCTGAACTTGATCGTACGCTGTTAGATACGTTTCAACCGCAGCATGAAACACTGGCTGTTAAGAACATTTCGCCCCTTCGGATCGATCCCGCCTGTAAAAACTTTTTGAACTGCGGGGGCTGTAAATTATTGCACATCGATTATGATGTCTCCCTTGAATACAAAAAGCGCTGGTTTGAAGCGCAGCTTTCTCGTGAAAAAATAACAGCATCCCACATACAGACAATCGAGGCTGTAAAAAAATACCACTATCGAAAGCACGTTCAGGTGCACATCAATGGAAGAAAAGAACGCGGATTTTTTGCCCCCTTCAGTTATCGCACCCGTGAATTTCCTGAAGAAGGCTGTCTTATTTTCCCCAATAAAATAACCGATGTATTTTTTCCTTCGGAACTTGAGCTCGAAAGATGTGTGCGTATTCGCTATGATGAGCAGACCGAGAAGACCGGTTTCTGGTCATTCAATTCTAAAGAAGATAAACGGGGGCGATTTACCTATTCTGTAGCCTGGCCACCTGAATCTGTCACCACAGTCGAAATTCCCAATTCTGCATTTTTTCAGGTAAATCTCTCGATGCTGCCCGTGTGGCTTACCGAGATTGAAAATTTTCTCAGGGCAGGTTCAAGTGTTAGTGCGAACGAGCATGGTAAGATTCTGGAACTGTTTTCGGGAACCGGGTTTATTTCAAAAATGCTCTCCTATCGAAATTTAATTCAGGTAAAAGGCATTGATCTTTTGCCGGCAGCAGCCCTGCAGAGCGTGACATACTCGAACAATGACTATGGCACGGTACCGATTTTACAGAGCTTCAATGAACATTATTTTTCTTTTGATCTGAACCAGTGGGAAAAATTTCCTGCCGAGAAAATGAAAGAACTGCAGCAGTTTTCACCTGGCGTTCTGCTGATGAACCCTCCCCGCGGCGGATTTCACCGACAGGGTATTGAAGACATTGCGTCGCAGATTCCGTCCATTGAGAAAGTAATATATTCATCGTGCAATGGTGCCACCTTAGCGAGAGATCTGGCTTCATTTCAACGTACAGGTTTTGAGATTCAAGAGCTTAAACTGTTTGATTTTTTCCCCTGGACTTCCCACTATGAAATTCTGGCCCTGTTAAATCGTACTTAAAAATATTTATTTTGAAGCGGATGTCATTAGAGTAAACGTAGGTATGACCGCTGGTACGTTCACTCATTCAGGCGGCAGGCATAGCCTTTTTTGGGGAAAGTTAAAAAAATCTTCGGGTCAGAAGCATCTGCCTCAAACAGTTTTCTGAATTTGACCAGAAAATTATCAATATTTCTGCCTGAGACAAAGACATCTTCACCCCAGATATAAGAGATCAGTTCTTTGCGAGTGATAATGCGATTTGGGTTTTGCAGAAAATACAGCAAAGCCTGGGATTCTTTTGGCGATAGATTGACTGTTTCTTTTGTTGAGGTGGTAATTTCCATGAGGTCCCAGTTGATTTTTCCGGTTCCCACCTCAATGGGAAGGTTGACCTCCCCGGTTCTGGGAATAAAATGCAGAAGCAGATTTCTGATTTTTTGCAAAAGCAGATCAATCGCAAACGGTTTAATTATATAGTCAATTGCACCTAGCCGATATGCCTCTCTTATTTTTGCTTCCTGATTCAAAGCTGAAATAAACAAAGTGGGTATTGTCGAAGAGGTAGAATACAGTTTTTCAGCGAAAGTAAGTCCACTTTTACCCGGCAGCATGATATCCAGAATCAGCAGGTCATATAAACCTGGCTTGTAATTCTTTTCAAGCTGTTCAATTGAGAAAAAAGAATCTACCTGATAATTTTCAGATTTGAGGTTGATTTCAATAAGTTCCCGAATAGTATCGTCGTCTTCTACCAGTGCGATTGATGTTCGTTCAGCGTTTCGCTTTGTTAAATTCTCCATAAAGTTTCCTGTTCATGTATTTGTATTGCTGAGTTTCACTAAATTATCAGGCGAAAGACACTGCCCTGGTCTTCTCCTTCACTGATAAGTTCAATACGTATTTTCATTAGTTCTGCCAGTCTGTATGTTGTAAACAAACCTAAGCCAGTTCCTTTGATATTCTGTATCTGGTAGCGAGGCGAACGGTAAAACATTTCGGGGGCTCGTCGTCGATCTTCTTTTGAAAACCCGACCCCATAATCTCGTACTTCGATAACTGCTTTGCCGCGCTGGGTAAACACTGAAATTTCAACCTCTCTGCTCGAATACTTGAGAGCATTGTCAATCAGGTTAACCAGTACGGTCTGTAGACCTCGTCTATTCTTAGAAATATAATACTTATTGTTAGAAATTTCATTAAAAAAATGCAGACGTTTTTCTGAATCTGTGCGGTTGGCGCGCTCATGTTCAATTAGATTGCCTATAAAATCTGCAACCGGGTAGATATCGTTCTCATCAATTGCAAAAACACTGAGATCCTGAATTCGCATAAGATTATCGAGCTGAATTTTGAGGCTGCGAATTTCTTCTAGTCCACGGGCTATAAATTTTTTTAGAGTATCGCCTTTTACCGTGCCTCGCTGAATGCTTTCGAGCAGCAGGCTTACAGAACTGATCGGGTGTTTCAATTCATGGGTAACCATCGCGATGAACTGTTCTCTTTCTTCGCTGTCTTTTCGTTCACTCAAAAGAATTACAATCATATATACTGAACCGGCGAGCATCACGATTACCATGATTGCGGTTTCATACCACAGCATTCGATTGCGGCTCGCCCCGACCTGGTTCAAACCTTCTGCATAACCGGGGTCGATCTGGGCAAATTTATGTTTATCATTTTTAAGGGAAAGACAGGGCTGTAATTGGCATTGATCAGTTATGATGATGCGGCGCTTCTGTACCATATCTTGCAGCATGACCGAGTCGGCTGTGATGCCATGCAGAATATCTTTCTCAACCGATTTAAATTCTGATCTTGCGAGAGAATCAATACTGCGGGCAATGGTAACATTGTACCAGATGACATTTACCACCCCCAACAGAAAAACGAAAACAAGCAGAACCGGGGTTTTGAAAAAGAAATTACGGCTTTGCATTGTCAGATATTTTGCAGACTTTTGAGAAGTGCCCGGCTGAAGTTTCCTATGTCATTTTCACTTGTTGCGAAATTAAACGAGATCACCGGATTCTTGACGGGAGGCAAGTAATAACCTCGTTTAAGCATTGATTTGTGCAGTTCTTTGCTTAATTTTTTAACAGTATGCAATTCTGATAAGAAGGTTATTTTGAGCAGAGTCTGCAAGGGAGTCAGTTGAATTTCAACATTTGAGTTTTTCAATGCCGGCAGTAATTCATTCTGTATCTGGTTTAACAGAATAGTTCCGAGTTTTACAAAGTGTCCCTGCACATTGAGACTGTCATAACAGCGAATGGTGGCCAGCCCGTATACCATTGCCAGAGTGTGCATGTCTTTCAGGTCATCATGCAGTTCTTCCCGCTCAGAAAGAAAATCCATAATGTCTTTTCCTGCAGCGAGAATTCCCCCGGGTAGACCCCCGCAGGCAATGCCCGAATAGACAGTAAGATCGGGCTGTAAATAATAGCGTCCCGCAAAACCCCGGCTTGAAAGTCGAAATCCGGTGTAGTGTTCATCGATTACGAGCAGTGCGCCATCCGCCACTATATTGCCCACAAAGTCTTTCAGGTTTTCACTGCCCTCGAGAATGTCGTGATCATCTGTCAAGAGGGGATTGATAATAACGGCGGCAATTTTGTTCTCAGATTGCTGTAACAGTCGCACCGCATCGGGAAGATTTGAGGCAGACATGGGTATCCAGGTGTCTTTCATTGACCGGGCTGGGGGCGCGTCGCCAAAGAAAATCACCGTACTGCGCTCGGTGTAAGCACAGGCTAATCTGGCGCACAGGCGCAGAGCATCATTGCGGGTTTCGGTCAGTCGCAGGCGGTCATGGTAATGCAGGTGTTTGCTTATTTCATTGCCGTATTCTATTTCAAGGTGAGAAGGGCTTGAAAAAGGTATACCACTCTTGAACATGTTCTTCAGTGCTTTAGAAAACTGCTTTTCCTGCCTGTCAAAGAGTACTGAGCCATCCCGATTATCACAATCTAGAATCTTACGGTTTTCTTTATCATACAGGTATCCGTTTTTCAGTTGAGTTGCGACATAGAAGCCACCCTCAAAGTGGGGAAAGCCCCCGGCATAGGTCTGTTCGATTTGTTTTTTGAGCTTACGTTCTGCAAGGCGTTTGCTCTTCATAGGTTTGCTTTGCCTATGAGGTTCTCGTTGACAATACTTTTTACTCCTTTTTTGGTTGCACTCTTACTCTGGCACATGAATCTAGCTTGTGGTACAATGGATTCAAAGGCTGGGCGCGGGAACGATTGATATTTTTGAAGCAATCGGTGCTTTTACAATTTTTTCCGGTCAAACGATCCGCTGGATCTTTGCCCGTCCGTTTGATTTGCGAAATCTGGGCTACCAAATGAGTGAAATCGGTGTAAAATCAATTCCCGTTGGGGTAGTGAGTTCATTCTTTGTGGGTATGGTGATGGCCTTGCAGCTTGGCGGCCCAATGGAAAAACAGATTCAGGGTATTTCAACCTATATGGGCGGAGGGATCTCTCTGGCCATGGTTAGAGAGCTGGCACCGGTTTTAACCGCAGTTCTGCTCGCCGGGCGGGTGGGCTCTTCGATTGCCGCGGAAGTCGGTACCATGAAAGTTACGGAACAGATTGACGCTTTAACCACCCTGGCTACCAATCCCGTGCATTATTTGTCTGTACCTCGTTTTCTGGCTTCAGTTATCTCACTGCCATTGATTACCGTGATGGCAATTGTAGTGGGTATCTTAGGCGGAGCAATTATCTCTTATGTAAGTCTGGATATTCCGTTCAATATGTATTTCGAGAATGCCCAGGCACTTGTTAAACTGAATGATCTTATTTCAGGGGTGGCCAAGACATTCTTTTTCGGTGCAGAAATTGCACTGGTCTCCTGCTTTACCGGTTTTCGTGCCAAGGGCGGGGCAGAAGGTGTCGGCCAGGCAACGATACAGGCGGTCGTGTTTTCGTTCATGCTCATTATCGTGAGCGATTATTTTATTACCTATCTTTTTCAGTTATTTGGTCTATAATGATTTTGATAGAAAATTTAACAAAGAGTTTTGGCAGCAAACATGTATTGCGTGGTATCAATCTCGAAATTAAAAAAGGCGAAATCATGTATATTATTGGCAAGAGCGGCAGCGGCAAATCGGTTATGCTCAAACATATTTCTGCTCTGATGCGCCCCGATCAGGGCAGGGTTATTATAGACGGGCAGGACATCTTCAACTTAAATGAAAAAGATCTTACCGGAGTACGCCGTAGAATGGGGGTTCTTTTTCAGATGGCAGCTTTGTTTGATTCCATGTCTGTCTATGAGAATGTCGCTTTCTCTCTGCGACGGTTTACGAATATGAATGAAACTCAAATTGCCCGCAAAGTCAAAGAAAAACTTGAGCTGGTTGGCTTGCGCGGGGTTGAAGATTTGAACCCTGCCTCTCTTTCAGGCGGAATGCAAAAACGGGTGGGACTCGCACGGGCGATTGCGTTGAATCCCGAAATAGTCTTATATGATGAACCGACTACAGCTGTAGACCCGATTCTCGGGGCAACTGTTGACGATCTGATTTCTACCCTGAATCGGGAAACCGGAATTACTTCGATTGTAATCTCTCATGATATGAACTCTGTATTTCGCACCGCTCAACGGGTCGCCATGCTGTATGAGGGAAAATTTATTTTAACCGGTACCCCGAATGATTTTCGCACATCTACCGATCCTGTTGTGCAGCAGTTTGTAGAAGGGCGGGCCAGGGGACCCATTTCAATTTTGTAGGAATAAATTATGGAAAAAAATGCTAAAACACAAATCGCAGTAGGAATCATGGTCTTGATTGGCATGGGCCTGTTCTTTGCCATGGCCGTTGTACTTGGCCGCTGGCAGTTCGGCAAGGCCGGTTATTCGGTGAATGTTGAGTTTTCGTTTTTAAACAACATTGGGGTAGGGGCACCGGTTAGAATTGCCGGAGGTATCCCGGTTGGCTATGTCGAAGCTGTATTTCAGAAAGATCTCAAAAGCTTTGTGAAGGTAAGGTTAAATGAAGATCTGCGCAATAAAATTCCCAAGAAAGAAGGTACCCAATTTGCAATCTTTACGACCGGTATGATGGGTCAGAAATATATTAACGTCACAGTCGCAGATGCAGTAGAAGGGGATGAGTTTCTGCAGGACAACGATGAATGGAGGGGGGTTGATCCGCCTTCAATCGACCAGATGATGATGGCGTTCTCTCGCTGGTTTGATGGCAAAAACGGAGGGCAGGTAGTTGCTGAAATTATGCAAGAGACACAGAAATTCATTACGAATTTGAATGCAATTGCTGTTGAGAATAGATCTGACATTCGAATAACCATCCGCCAGGCTAGAACATCCTTGACTTCTCTCTCTCGCCAGCTCGATGATCTGATGACAAAACTCAATCTGCTTTCTCGAAATTTTTCAGATATTTCAACAAACAATAAAAAAGATATTCAAATCATGCTTGAAAACATGGCACAGATTTCCCGGGATTTAAATCTGATTACCAGTCGCATCAATTCTGGTCGGGGCAGTGTCGGTAAATTTTTACAGAATGAAGAATTGTATGTCAATGCCAGTGAGGCAGTGGCCAATGCCCGGGATCTTTTTCGTTCTCTGAAAGATAAGCCCTGGCTCATCATGTATAAAGATCGTTAATGCAGAAGAATCGCCATCAATTAGCACTCACTGGCTTTCTGGCTATTTTTATTTCGGCTCTGGTGATAACCGCAGCAGCTGCATTTGCCGGCTGGCAGATTAAAAAAGATGGTTTTCGCATTACAGCCCGTTTCAATTTTCTGGGGAATCTCATGGAAGGCGCACCGGTCCTCATTGCCGGCGGTATTCAAGTAGGTAAAATAGAAGAGATTTATCAGGAAAACCTGCATACTCGGCTCACCCTTTACCTTGACTCGAGTCTTGAGGGCAAAATACCGAATAATTCTAATACCCGGGTTTCTGTTTTTACCAATAATCTGCTTGGTGAAAAATACATCAGTCTGGTGCCCGGCGAAGTGCAGCCAGGTGACCGGTTTTTACAGGAAGGGGATGAAATTCGAGGCATTGACCCTCCGTCTGTTGACCAGATGATGCTGGGTTTTTCCCGTTTTTTCGGGGCCTCTGATGGTACAGATGTCTTGAAAGATATCCTGAGCGGATTAAAGCAACTCAATGCCAATATAAATATCATTACGTATGAAAACAAAGATGATGTGGCCAAAATAATCGAGTTGACAGATTCTTCGATTGGTGGCCTACAGAGTCAGTTTAAAAACTTGAATAGTGAAATTGCAACCATTCGGCAAAACTATGTCGAAGCGACAAAAAACGAGAATGTATCGATCAGTATGATTTCAAAAAATTTCGGGGATATTGCCGGTCACATGGATTCTCTCAAAATAATTCTCGATACGGGGCAGGGTTCCATCATGAAACTTTTAAGAGATAAGAAGCTGCGTGAAAACACAGAAGATGCCAGCCGTTATGCAAAAGATTTTTTGAAATGCATTAATAATCAACCCTGGGTCTTAATTTATAAAGAAAGCTGCAATTAACAGCGTTTATGCTAGTCTTCTTTCTCGATTTTTTTTAAAATTTCATTCCGGGTTTCAGAGTCTATCGAAGAGTCAGGGTTTGGTTTTGTGCGAATTTTATTTCGAATATACAACATGTAAACGCCCAGAAAAACCAGGCCGGTCAAAGCCGCCAGAATCTGAGGCCATTTCGAGTCTGGTTCTGTCTTGCCTGCCTCGCCCAGACCTTTCTTAAACATGGGTACCAGGTAAGAGTACTGTTCACTGCGGGCCAAAGTAAATGCTTTGTGGTTATCGACCATCTCACTGGGAAATCCTTTTATGAAACCGTCTTCAATAAATTTTTGTGATTTACCTTCGGCCAGCAGTTCATCGATAATCTGTCGCATTGGCCAGCCATTGCAGTGGCCAATGTGATTGCAATAATAGAGAGGCAGATTGCATCCGCAGGTACAGAGTATCTTATTTGAGATATCCTGAAATTTTTTAAGAAGGTCAGGATCTTTTAATTTGCTATGGGTCGATTGAGCAAAAACAGAGCCAGCAAATAATAGTATAAAGGCAGCTTTTTTAATCATTTGTAATTCCGTTAAAGTGAGACTCGATGTCAAACTCTCGTCATATTCAGTATAATCAAAATACTTGACGCCTGCAATCATAAAAATGATTTTCGTTCGTGAAATACTGGGAATTCAGTGAGCAGGATATTAAACCATTGCTCTCCAGTGGTTTGATTATTGTACTGGTTTTTCTGCTGGTATTTGGCTATCTTTACCGTAATATTCAAATGTCGACAGTACGCTACGAAATTTCCCGTCTCAAAAAACAAGAGAAAACGGTTTATCTTGAACTTGAAGATTTACGGTTGCAAATTGCGACATATTCTACAGCCAGTAGACTTGAAAATCTTTTTCAAGAGAAATATGGCTATCTGCCGGTACAGCTGGGTCAGCGAATTACTACATTGAAGATTCCTGAGGTCAAGCGAGACCCTGACCTCGAAAGTTCTCTAGACGATTAAACATGAATAAATTTAAGTTACAGGCACCATTCAGCCCGGCGGGCGACCAGCCAACCGCAATTGCTGAGCTCACTGAAACCTTGCGAGATACAGAAGGCAAGGCAGTTCTCATCGGGGTAACCGGTTCGGGAAAGACCATGACAATGGCTTCCGTGGTGCAGAATCTAAACCGCCCGACCATTGTGTTGACTCACAATAAAACCCTGGCTGCACAACTGTATCGAGAATTCAGAGACTTTTTTCCTGACAATGCAGTAGAATATTTTATCAGCTATTATGATTACTACCAGCCCGAGGCATATGTACCGGTCACCGATACTTTTATTGAAAAAGAATCTTCAGTGAACGAAGAAATCGAGATGCTGCGCTTGAGGGCTACATCTTCGCTTATTGAGCGTAAAGATGTCATCGTTGTAGCAAGTGTCAGTGCAATCTATGGCCTCGGTTCTCCCGAAGATTATAAAGATTCTGTAATGGTTATCAATGCCGGTGATGAAATTTCCCGGGAAGATATGATGCGAAAACTTCAGCATATGCAATATGAACGCAATGACATTGATTTCAGCCAGGGTAAATTTCGAGCACGCGGCGATACTCTGGAAGTATTTCCCGCATATGCAGGAGACGGATATCGGTTTGAATTTTTTGGTGATGAGATAGAAAGTATATGCAGATTTGAACCCTTAACCGGACGTAAAAAAGATATTTTATCTATCTGTGCTATTTATCCCGCACGGCATTTTATCACATCACGCCCCAAACTGGAAAATGCCATAGCGGCAATTCAGGCCGAACTGGATGTGCAGGTCAAACATTTTCAGGATAATAATCAACCTCTTGAGGCAGAACGTATTCGCCAGCGTACTTTGTATGATATTGAAATGCTGCGCGAAATGGGCTACTGCAGTGGTATCGAAAATTATTCCAGACATTTAACCGGTAGAGAGCCGGGCAGCAGGCCGGCTGTCCTGTTAGATTACTTTCCCGATGAGTGTCTCATTATCATTGATGAATCTCATGTAACGATTCCGCAGATTGGGGGTATGTTTGAAGGTGATAAAAGTAGAAAAACCACCCTTGTCAATTTTGGTTTCAGGCTGCCTTCGGCACTCGACAACCGTCCTTTGAATTTCAAAGAGTTTGAATCGTTGGCCAAAAATGTCATGTATGTTTCTGCCACCCCGGCAGATTATGAATTAAAGCATTCCGATAATCATGTCGAGCAGTTGATTCGGCCTACCGGCCTGTTAGATCCCGTGATTGAAATACGGCCATCCAAAGGTCAGGTCGATGATCTTGCCCGTGAAATCACATTGCGTAGCGAGAAAAAACAGCGCACCTTGATTACCACCCTCACCAAGAAAATGGCCGAAGAACTGACAGACTTTTTTCAGGATGCCGGGCTGAAGGTAAGGTATATGCACTCTGATATTGAAGCAATAGAACGAGTAGAAATTATTCGTGATTTGCGGCGGGGAGAGTTTGATGCCCTGATCGGTATCAATCTGCTCAGAGAAGGGCTCGATATACCCGAAGTTTCTCTGGTGGCTATACTCGATGCCGATAAAGAGGGCTTCTTGCGTTCACGGCGTTCTTTGATTCAGACCATTGGCAGGGCAGCCCGTAATTCTGATGGCAGAGCAATTCTATATGCGGATACCATTACAGACTCCATGCAGGCAGCTATTGATGAGACTAGCCGCAGACGCCAGGTACAGGAAGAATATAACCAGAAACATGGCATAACGCCGACCACGATCACTAAAGATGTCGTTGATATTTTAGAGCGGGTTAAGGTAAAGGCCGAAGAAGAAGACCAGTTTCTCGATACAGTGCTTGCTGAATTTGACCAGAAACGATTTGGTGATAAAAAATCATGGGTTAGGGCAATTGAAGATGCAATGCTGATGCATGCAGAAAAACTGGAATTTGAGAAAGCAGCTGTTTTGCGCGATCTCTTGAATAATTCTTAAGGAATCTCTGAAAGTCTGAAAGTTTTGAAAATATTCCTGAGAACATGGAAGTTTTCCCCGCGTGATTAGCGCGAAATTGCCTTTGAGAAAGTGCATGCAGGGATATTTTCGAGGTTACTTAAAAGAGTATCGAAAATGAAATTTTGTTATATGAGCCAAGTTGTAAAACAGGAGTATCGTAAAAGTTAGTTTGAAACTGTACTGCCTGGCAAACGTCTTTGGCCTGCGATACAAATGTTTCTGAGCTTTTCAACACTATCCATTTTAGGTCTAATTTGATTTAACTGAACAAGACAAAAACTGAAATTGCCGCCCAAATAATGAGCATTCGCAACTCTCAATTGATCTAACGGCGCCTTAGAATTGAGAATAAACTTCCATTGCTGCTGCTCACGCAACATACGTTGAAAAGGTTCGATGGTTAAAATCTGGCTCAAGCTTAAAACCTGCAGGGAAACCAGTGCATTATTTTGATCGAGGGAGATTAATCCGTACTTAGAAGAAGGTATCAGTGACTTGAATGGAGCTCCAGCGATACCCTTTGCGTTTTGCTGTTCAAATTGAATCGAATAGTCTGTTTCTACATTAAAGTTCATTTGCCTGTATTGAAGTTGCAGTCTCTCGCAAGACTGCATATCGGGGCAGATTAATATATTCTGCCCGAAAAGAACAATTGGCGTTAGAAACAGTAAACACGTTATAAAAAAGGCGCTACCGGACAATAATTCTCGCATCTGAAGTTCGAGCATTTGTTTCAGGATAATACATTAGTCCTGATTCGGCCGGCATCACAGAATAAGAACCCGGGAAATTCGCCCTCATAATTGTTACTGCTCGCCAGTCATTTTCAGAAAACCAGGTTTTACTTTGGGCAATTTTGTCATCATACCGTTCTCTTGCCGCGGGACGGTTGCGCCAGGAATAAGCAAGGTCGCTGACTTTAAGGCTTTCTTTACCCTCTAAGACCTGTAACCCCGAGGGTAAATTGTCTTCGAGCAGGAAATATTCACTTCGCTGTACCCCTTTTACAGTTACCAGTGAAGCAAGAATGTCCCCTGTTGTAAAGTTTGTGCTCGGGGCCCTCGACAGGGTGTACCCACCGTTGCCATCTGAAATGAGTTTATGAAAACTTCTCTCAACGATGAAATCGCTCTTGACCGATTTCAGGGCATCGCCTATGCCTATGAATTGCCAGTCAGCTCTGACCTGCATGAAACCTTTGGCGGTGCGTTTAATATCCAGGTCAGCAGAATTTCCTGAAACCGGTAGAACCAAGGAATAATCATAGCTCTCTTCAGGGTCCAGTTTCAGGTTCTTGCTGGTTCCCCCGAACGTAATGGTTACTTCAGAAGATTTTGTACTTTCGCCGGTTTTTTCTGCATATTCTGCAAGCGCTTTTATCATCAGTGAGGTTGATTTTGTACTTCGCCAGCGATTCTCTCTCTTCTTGGCAATAATCCATGATACAATTTGTGTTGCTTCTTTCTTCAGATATTGTTCATTACCGGAAAAGGCAAGTAAAGCATGGGCGGTGCTTTCTTCTGCATCGTTATACCAATAATAGGAATTACTTGTATTTTCAAAGTATGTTCCCGCAATATTTGTCTTTTTGTTTTTTGCCAGTTTCGCCAGTGCCTCTTGTTCGAGAGAAGTTGCTTTCAGATTTTTCGCGCCTCGCGCGATCAGTGACAACAGATAGGGATTTTGCAATCCGCCCTGTAAATCTTTCTGCCAGATCTTAACTGTATCTGAAGCTGCAGCGTTCCACAGGGTTGACACATACTGCATATATACACGTTCTTCAAGACCAAGGTCTTTTTTCTTTAATGCATTTTGCAGGTTGGCTACACCTTTCTTGGTAATTTCAGAATCAAAAGACACTTTGAAATCCCGGGCAGCCGCAAAACCTTCCAGTGTGTATGCAGTCATATAAGGACTGGTCTCGTCGTCTTTCCACCAGCCCCAGCCACCGTCGGTATGCTGGTAACCTATCAGTTTGTCGATACCTGCTCTGGTAAATTTTTCAGCTTCAGCCTCGCTGACAGGAAGTGCCAGATCAAATGATTTTGCCAGTTTGCGGGCGGTCAACGTAGGTATAAAAGTACTTAAGGTTTGCTCAACACAGCCATAGGGATAACTGACAAGATAGGGCAGGCTCTCGACAATTGCAGGCAAAGCTCCGGGTATAAACGAGACTTTCAGCAATCTGGCTTCTTGACGTGCAGAGTCGGGCAGCGCAATTTTGATTTTTCCGTTTTGCTGATCGCCTTTCAAAGTTAAGGTCTCAGTCACGCTCTGTCGTACTCCGAACGGTAATATCGGCAGGTCTACTTCAATTGCGTCTGAATCAAAGCCGGCCTCAGCAATTGCAGTCATCCGAATTTTTGCTTTCCCGTTCTGTGGGTAAGATGCTGCGCTCACCTTGAATTCCTGTTTGAATTCTGTCTTTGAATCAATTTTGACTTTTGTTTTGGCAGGCTGCTCGAGTTTAAGGCCGTCAAGCTGAAAGGAAATTTCTGTTTCGAGGTTCTTTTCATGACGGTTTTGAATCACCCCGGCCAATGTAATGGTATCCTTTTCGCGAACAAAACGGGGAAGGGCAAGGCGGATGGCAAAATCTTTTTTAACGATCTTTTTCGAGACAGTAGAACCGACAAGACCATCTTCTGCTGCCGCATGTGCGGTGAAACGCCACTGTGTCAGATTATCAGGAAACTTGAACTGCACAATAGCAGAACCGTTTTTATCTGTTTTGCCTGCTGCACTCCAGAATGCTGTATCCTTAAAATCTTTTCTAACCTGAACCTCGCGGTTGCCGTCTTTAAAATCTGCCAGAAAACGCTCCCGGCCTTCTTTCAAACGTGCATAGAGGTCGACTTCTTTGCCATAACCGTAAAAACTGAAGGCAGTTGACTCAGCAGAATAAACACTATAGGGTCTTCTGGGGTATATTCTTCTCGTAATATCAGAAAACTCACTTTCCCGAATTGCGAAAATTGCTTCGTCGACAACAGAAATTGCAAAGTCAGCTTCAACAGGTTTGCCCTTATAGTCCAGAGTACGAACTACAAAGGTGCCAATTTCTCCCGGCCGAAAAACTTCCCGATCAGCAGAAATCTGCATTGTAATAAATTTATGAGAGGGAGGCACAATGATTTCTACCTCACCGGCAAGACTGGTGAGAGACTCACCGGTTTTATAACCCTGGGCTGAAATACGTACATTCGGCAACAGCTGGTCGCGCAATTCAATTTTTGCAGTACCATTGCCGCCTTTGATTTGCACAATTTGAAAACCTA
>JAGRNJ010000068.1 GCA_020440825.1 Leptospiraceae bacterium
CAATGTTTTTGAGCTGTAATCGTTCTGCAACTATGGGGCTTTCTACTTTTCCCTGTGCAAATATTGTGTGGCAAAATAGAATTATAAAAATGAAAACAGGATGAGTAAATTTGTTCAAAAAAACCTTCAGTTTTTGAGCTGCTTTAAAAAAGTTTATCATATAGTGCGTCAAATTGTGAAAAAAGCCTGTTTTTATTGGGTAAAACAAAGAAATTATTTTCAGCTGACTCTAATTCAAGAGATGCTCTTTGAAGCAGAATTGCGCCAAATTCAGTTATCGCAATAACTTTTTTTCGGGAGTCATTAGGGTGAGAATGCCTGGTAATGAAGTTTTTATTGAGTAACGTGCGAATAACCGATGAACAGGTCATCGGATCAATTTCTATGAATTTTGACAGATCAATCTGGGTAATGTCTTCTGTACTTCGAAGCAATTCTAAGATTCCAGATAAAGCAATATACTGAGTATATGTTAAATCAAAAGGTTCAAGGGTTCTATTTGCGACTTTCTGCCACTCATTTGAGATTTTCCATAATTGAAATCCCACAGTTTTAATAGCTCGATCACTTTTCATTAGAGCGTCAGTCAAAATATCAACATAAAATAACTTAATTGTATGTACACTTAATATAAGTGCACTTACAAAGTCTATAATAATTTGCGAGTTCTAATGTCTGGTTTTCTGTTTTCAATTGAATCAATCGTGAAATCGCAGTTATCACTGATTTTAGAAACCTTATATCTTATCAGCAAATAGACTCAAGTCTCGGCTAAAAAAATTTCTGGTTCTTTTTCGTATCTGAAATTGATAATTTTCTGCACTCTTTTAATTCAATTTAAAAGTAACTGTAAGTCCAGATAACCGTGCTGCCTGGGATTGCATTTCTTCGGCCGTTGCTGAAAGCTCTTCAGAAGAACTTGCATTCTGGTGCGAAATAGAATCAAGCTGTTCCATTACATCCATTATAACCTGAATATTTGCTGCATAAGCATTTAGGCTTGTATTGATCTTTCTAATCGAAATAACAGACTCTGATACTTTTTCTGTGATTGCTGAAAGTACAGAAGCAGCAGCATCTGCGTTTTCAAGACTTCCTTTTGCCAACTGTTCGATTTCGCTAGCTGCTGCACGTGACGTTTCTGCCAGTTTGCCAACTTCACCTGCTACTACCGCAAACCCCCGGCCAGATTCACCGGCCCGTGCAGCTTCAATAGTTGCATTTAAGGCCAGTAGATTTGTTTGGGCCGCAATTTCATTGATCACTCCGATTTTTTCTGCGATCAATCGACTGGTTGAAATGGATTCCAGTAAGACCTGGCTACCGTTTTGAACCGAACGTGACGTTTCATCAGCAATTTCACTAACTTTTTTTGCGTTTTCAGCTTCTGTTTTGATACCTTGAGAAAGTTCAGCCATTTTCTTGCGGGTCTCATCAAGCCCACCCAGGTGGCTATCTTTTTGGGACGCATTTGCAGCCAGATTTTCTGCAGTTGCTGAAAGTTCTTCAGAAGCAGAAGATACTGATTCTGCGTTCTCCTGAATTTCTCGTAATATTTCAATAAGACCGGTCTTAGCTCGCATAAGTCCACGCTGTAAATGGCCTAGTTCATCTTTTCGAAGAGTGACCAGCGACCAGGTGAGATCTTTTTCTGCCAGCCTTTCAGTAACCGAGTATGAATCATCAATAGCGCTCAATATTGATCTAACAATTAATCTTCCCAGAAAAATGGAAATCAGTATATTCAGAAATATAATGGTAAAAATTATGTTTCGACGGATCTCGATTCTGGAAATTCGAATATTCAACATATTCTCAAGTTCTTTCACACATTCTATCCAGAATTGAAGTACGCTAGTCTGCAAAGTTGTAGAAATATCGCTTTTCGTTGAATCAATAATTGATTTATTCACCGCTTCTTTCATTGCTTTCAAATGTTCATTTAAATTTGTTTGTACATTTTCTGCTTTTGAATAATTGGGTATTTCCAGCAAAGAACGGTTTGTTTCATCTTCAATTATCTGCAGAGAGTTGGCAATTAGAGTTTTCAATGCTTTTTGGTTTTCGATTGCTGTAGTACTATTTTGTTCTGCATAAGTTTTAAGGGCTATCAATTGTCGTGTAATTTCTGGAATACGTATTGAAGTTAAACTCATTAAGTAATAGCTGTCTAAATCTGGGTCTAAAATCAGGTTAGATGTATCGGCTACATGTCCGAACAATTCCCATGCAAGTTCCTGACTTTTCTCAAAATTTTGTGCAGATACAGTACTAGAGAGATTCGTGATTGTGAGATGTTCTCTGTTTCTTGTCTTCAAGTATTCGCCGGTTTGCAGTGTCTCTTTCAAATTATTATCAATATCTTCAAGTTCTTTCAATTTGCTCTGTATGAGCTGTAATGATGACTTATTCTGAATTTCTATGATCAAATCAAATAGCGGCTTCTGGTAATGAATTCCATCGATTTCTTTTGAGCTGAATTTTATACTGTTTTGAATTTCTGTTACTAAAAAGAATATTAATAATACAACTGAAATATTTACGGTGATTCCTAGAATAAGGAATTTTTGCCACACTTTTAAGTTTTCGATTAATCTTTTCATTCTTATTTTGACGAATTATTTCTATAACTTCCCACAACGATTCTTAAAATATCGACCAAACTACTTGCGTTGTAAAGCAAAAGTAATTAAACTTACTGCAAAAAATTCCAGAATGCTTTTGAAATAAAATCATGACCTCAGAAGGACAAGAGTAAATTTATTGGATAGAGTCAACATGAGTCTTATTATTCCCCATGTCTTAATCAGAGTGGATTTTCTCGATTCAGATTCTTAAAGAATCAAAGTGCTTGAGTTTACTGGAGAAATTCGAATTATATTCAGTGGGGTAAAAGAATCCCGGCAGTTATGCTGCCGGGATTCAGGATTTGAAATGAAATTAAATGCGGTCTTTATCTGAAAGTGCTTTCAGGAAAGTTACGATTTTATTCACCTCTTCATCAGAGATTTCTTTACCGAGTTGCATCCAGGCCATTTTTTTAACCGCTTCTTCCAATTTGGCAACCTTGCCATCATGAAAGTAGGGTGCTGTCAATGCCACATTGCGCAATGACGGGACCTTGAAGAGATATTTATCTGCTTCATTCTTGGTGACATCATATCTGCCCAGATCTTCTGTATTTTCATAAGGATTAACCTGGCCCATTTTTCTATAAGAAGTAGCTCCTAACAGGGGGCCCATATGGCATTGTACGCAGCCTGTTTTAACAAAGGTGTCCAGCCCGTCGACTTCGGCTTTGGTTAAAGCTTTGAGGTTCCCTTTTTGAAAATCATCAAAACGGTCTTTCGTTATGAGAGTTCGTTCAAAAGCAGCAATAGCTTCAGCGATATTCTGGTACGTGATCGCATTTTCCTGCCCTGGGAACGCCGCTGCAAATGCCTCTTTATATTCTTCTAGAGCAGATATTTTCTCAATTACTGCTTTCTCAGAAGGCATGCCCATTTCAATAGGATTCAAGATTGGGCCTTTTGCCTGGGCTACCAGATCTTCTGCGCGCCCATCCCAGAATTGAGCAATATGAAAGCCGGCATTTAAGACAGTCGGTGAATTTCTACCGCCTAATTTTCCCTCGGCTCCAGGGGAAGTTGGCAGGTTATCTACTCCGGCTTTTTTATCTTCTAACATGTGGCAACTATTGCATGATTGGCTATCGTTTAGAGACAATTTCTTTTCGAAATACAGCTTTTTGCCTAATGCAATCAGTTCAGCAGTATCTTTATTGCTGCCGGGCATTTTTTCTGGTAAAGTTCCAAAGATTTTTTTTGAGCGCTCTGCTAGATCCTGGGTTTTTTGATCGGGTCCACAAGCAGTGGCCAGAATCGAAATCAGGATCCCTGTTATAATGAACGATATTTTTTGTTTCATATTTTTCTCCTTATTCTTAAAAATAACAACGCTAACTGTTCAGTTTCTTGCTATACATGTATATAAAAACAGGCTGACCAGCCAATTTTTAGATTGAGTCTACTTATTTTTCGATTTTCGGCAGATAGTTTGATTGTATATAGGCTTATGCTCGGTTTGAAGAGGGATAAAAAGAAAACTTCGCCAGTTAACCCCGAATTACAGTTTCGCAAGACTCTGAAAAATTCTGGCAGTATAGAAGGGGTTGGCTTGCATTCTGGTGAAAAAATGAAAATTACCTTTCACCCAGCCGAAGAAGGTACAGGGTTAGTGTTTATTTGCCGTCGGCCAGACTTCAAGAATGTAACTATACCCGTACATCTGAAACATGTGGTCGATACATCTTTGGCTGTTACGCTTGGGGTAGGCTCTGTCTACGTACAAACAGTTGAACATCTTATGTATGCTCTTTTTGTTCATGGCATAACTGATCTTGTCATGGAAACCGAAGGGGGTTCAGAAATACCCATTCTCGACGGTTCTGCGCAGCCGTTTATTGATTTGTTTGAAGAACTCGAAACTCATGAACACCAGAGTGAAGTGAAGCCTATTATTATTTCCAGACCTGTGACTGTCACTGACGGAAACAGATATATAGTGGGCTTACCCGCAGATCACTTTAAGGTATCGTACAATATTGATTACCCTCATCCAAATCTCAGAAACCAGTTTGTTGAACTTGATTTTGATCCCAGATTCTTCAAAAGCAAAATTGGCAGTGCCCGAACCTTTGGTTTTCTAAAAGACGTTCAAATGCTAAGAGAAAAAGGCCTGGCACTCGGCGGCTCTACAGTAAATGCTCTGATATATACCCCAGATAGTACCCTGAATGAACCACGATTTGTTGGTGAATCTTTGTATCATAAAATTCTCGACCTGGTCGGAGACCTTGCTCTCATAGGCAGGCCCCTGCAAGGGCATATTCTGGGCTCACGAGGGGGCCATGCACTTGATGTTGCATTTGGGAAGAAAATTCTAACTACCTTTACGAATGAGACTGAAGTGAATTTCTTCGAGAGACGTGCCTCTTAAAGAGCTGCCAATCTCTGAATCCTGTTTCAGTAATCTGATATACTGATGCAATGCAAAAAGATAATGACAAAAACTTTTTAAAATACTGTACAACTCTTTTCTCAAAGGATTATTTGTCGCATGGCACATAAACTCCCCTTTGGTAAACAGATAGGCTATGCAATTGGTCAATTAGGCTGGTCTACGTTAATTAATATTATCGGAATTCAATTGGTGTATTTCTACATCCCCCCCGAAAACTCAGGTCTACCGGTTTTGATTACCCAGGCAACCTTTCTGGTAGTCTTGAATGCACTTTCATTGATCGCCGCGAGTGGTCGATTATGGGATGCTGTTACTGACCCTTTGATTGCCAGTTTCAGTGATCGGTCTAAAAACCCTCGGGGTCGAAGAATTCCGTTTATGGCAAAGGGTGCTCTTCCTTCGGCTGTTTTTTGTTTTCTCATGTTTTTTCCGCCGGATGACACTCCTTCAACCATGAATATTGTCTGGATTGTGGTTACCCAGACCCTGTTCTATCTCTTTTTGACAGTCTATGTTACTCCGTTTTTTGCCTTATTACCAGAACTTGGCCATACAGCCGATGAACGATTAAACCTATCGACCTATATTTCTGTTACCTATGCACTTGGTATCATTATTGCGGCGCAGGCCCCGGGTATTGCCGGTGCCCTGAAAAATACGTTTGCGCTGAGTACAGTAAAATCTTTTCAATTTGCAACTGGAAGCCTGGCGGTGCTGGCTGTTTTGGCCATGTATGTTCCGGTTTTTATGATCGATGAAAAAAAATATTCAAATGGAAAGCCATCCGACATACCCCTCTTTAAAGCAATTCGAAAAACATTCAAGAACAAAAATTTTATCGCCTATGTGATTGCAGATTTCTGCTACTTTGCAGCATTGAGTATCATTATGACCGGTCTTCTGTTTTATGTAACAGTACTTCTTTTACCAGAAGACGTAAAGGCCGGTGAGGCACTCGTTGGAACCTTATTGGGAGTAATGGTAATTGTTTCTTTCGTTTTTTACCCCGCAGTCAATTTTCTGGCAAAACGCTTTGGAAAAAAACCACTGATTTTGGGAGCCTTCTTTTTTTACGGCCTTGTTTTTTTGACAGTATTTATTCTTGGAAAAAGTTATTTGACCAATCTGGTTTCGCCAACCGGCCAGGCCTTTTTGTTGATCATTCTCAGTGCTATCCCGATTTCGTTTCTAGGTATTTTACCAAATGCGGTTCTGGCAGACATTGCAGAGCACGACGGACAAATGACAGGTGAACGGAAAGAAGGAATGTTTTTCGCGGCCAGAACCTTAATGCAAAAATTTGGTCAGACATTTGGTATTCTGGTTTTTGCAGGATTAACAACGTTTGGTAAAGATCCTGGTAATGATTTGGGAATACGCCTTAGCGGGGTTGCAGGGTTTTTGCTTGCGGTATTTGCAGTTATAGCTTTCTGGTTTTATAAAGAAAAAACCATCTTGCGTGAATTAAAAGAAAATTCTAAATAAAGTATGCTGCGAATATTGGGCTTAAAAGATCTCGCAGGGAAAGGTGCTGAAACAGTCTTCAGTTTTTGGGCACTTGTTCTTCTAACCTTTTTTCTATTCGGTGATCAGAATTTAATTGCGGGGAATATTTCCCGCATAGGATCTGATTTTGGCTTTCCTGACAAAGAAACCTACCTTTGGAAACTGGGCAGTCTGGTTTCCCTGTGTTTTTTTATTGTTGGTGGCGCTATTTCGATCTACGCTGGGGTCTTAAATGATAAATTCTCTGCACAACAGAAAAAGACATTATTGATTGTAACAGTGATAATCGGCGAAGCAAGTTGTCTGCTTTCGGCATTCTCCCCGAATTTTGAAATCTTTCTGATTTTGCGAACCTTGACCGGTATAGGTCTTGGGGGTCTGTATCCTGTTTTATTTTCTCTGTTGAGTGATTTATTTCGCAACGAGAATAGACCAGTTGCCAACGGTTGGCTTGGGCTTGCAATGGGACTCGGCATTGCCTGTGGTCAATTGCTGGGCGGGGCTTTGGCGCATTGGGAATTCCTGGGTATGAGCGGCTGGCGCTGGAGTTTCGTTTTTATGGCTGCTCCCTCTTTCCCATTATTGCTGGCCTACTATATTTGGGGCAAGACTCCCAAACGGGGTCAGGCAGACATGTTGCAGGTTCACGCTTCTGATTCTGCAGAAGTAGTAGAAGTTACACATAACTTTAACATTCATGACCTTAGAAAAATTTTTTCTATACCATCCAATTTATTGGCCTTTATGCAATCGATTCCCGGATGTGTACCGTGGGGATTGATGTTCGTTTATTTCGTCGATTTTTATGAAAAAACCAGAGGCTTTCATGTTCAAACAGCTAATTTGCTGGTGGTCGCTTTCGGGGGAATGGCAATCTTTGGTGTTTTTCTAGGCGGAATTCTCGGGGGCTGGCTATATAGAAAAAGCCCGAAACTGTTGCCCTATCTCTGCGGCGGGAGTATTCTATTAGGCAGCTTGCCGGTTTTTGGTATGGTCAATTTTTCAGGGAATAGTATCTCGATTCCGTTGGTATTTGCAGTATTGGCAGGGCTAATTGTCCCGATGACCAGTGCAAATGTAAGGGCCGTGCTGATGAACTCTAACCTTCCAGAGCAAAGGGGTGCTGTTTTCGCACTGTTTAATTTGACGGATGACCTGGGTAAGGGTCTCGGTCCTTTTTTTGTGGGATTACTGCTGCTCGTTTTTGATCAGGTTACAGCATTTAATATCGCAGTTGCCTTCTGGATACCAGCCGGTCTAATCTGGCTTTTTTTACCAAAATACATCGAAAATGATGAAAAAAAAGTGTCTCAAATAATTGCAGCTCGAATTTAAAAAAGTCGATAATATGAGTACTGCAGGGATTCAAATAGAATTCTGTGATTTTTTATGACTTCAGAAACTAAGGTTGTTACTTATCGAAAAGGTACTACAGTGGTAGTACAAAACCAGCCAAACCAGGGATATTTTTATATTGTTCGTAAAGGTACCCTGGGCATTGACTCGGAGCATCGCCTGAGTGATAAAAATCTTTCCATTTTTGAAGAAGGCGACAGTTTTGGTCTTGTTTCAGCTTTAACGGGGCATACTTTTCTGGTAACGATATATGCAAATACCGATTCAGAGCTTTTACAGATTCCGATAAACAATCTGGGTACATATTTAAAGAGCAATTATGAAATTGCCCGAAAGATTATGGGCATCTATATTCGCGAGCTGAAGTTATTGCAAAAACATCTGTCCCGGGTAAATGTACTGGATGCGGGGTCTCTTGCAGTCGCTAGATTATTTGATCATGCAAAAACCTATCTTTCATGGGATAAACCCCAGATGGCAGCCCATGCATATCAGACAATACTGGCATTATCGCAGAAAGAACAGTATAAGAATGAACTTGCTCATCTTATTGAAGATGCAAAATCAGAACTGCAAAAACTGGAACCCTTTGAACCCCTGTTCAACGAAAATTTAAAAACTCTTGAAGTTAAACCCGGAGGGGTTATCTTTCTTGAAAACGAACCCGGTGAAGAAGTGTATGTGATTACAAAAGGCCAGGTTGAACTGATCAAGATTGTTCGGGGCCATGAATATATTGTCGATGAACTGGACTCAGGGGAAATATTTGGTGAGATGTCATTCATTGAGCATAGTGTTCGAATGGCGTCTGCAGTCTCAGGTACCGGTGCAACAGTTTTGCGACTGGCCCCTGAAGATCTGCTCAATGAAATAGGTGCTGTAATCATGCAGAAAGTTTTCGAAAGCCTTGCCCGTCGAATCTGGTTCTCTCACCAGCGACTTATTATTCTCAAGATTGAAAATCCTGTTACTCGTCTATATGCGCTTCTCTATAATATGATTCGCGATAAATCAATAAAGAAGCGAACACCCAATGCAGACACATACCACTCTGAGCAGATTATCACGACTACACTCGATAATTTGAAAACAATGTGCGGTCTCTTGAAAATTAAAGATGAGTCCATTAAAACATTTCTTGTAGATAATAATATTGAGATTCAAAAAAACCAGATAATAGTTCGTTCCCGAAAAAGACTTGAAGAAAAATTGATCTACTTTAAAACCAAGTCGGGGCAGATCGCAAGTGATCTGGTGTAAGTTTGACATATAAATATGTTTTAATCTTGGGGAGCAATGTTGGTGATTCGAAAAACTTTATTTTTTCAGCGAGCAAAGTATTAGAGACAAAGGGCATCAGAATTCTGCAAGAAACTGAGGTTCTGACAACTTTTCCCAGATTGGTTTCGAACCAGGCATCGTTTTCAAATTCAGCCCTACTAATTGAAACTGAATCAACCCCATTAGAGCTTTTATCGCTGACGCAAGCAACCGAACATGAGCTGGGCCGTAAAAAAAGAGAAAAATATGGGCCGCGAGAGATTGATATCGACATTGTCTGGTGGTCAAGTGGTATGTGGCAGAGTGCTGAGCTGAGCATTCCACATGCTCAAAATCGAAGCCGCCCCTGGGTTAGAAAATTTCTGGCAGAACTGGTTGGTAAAGAAGTTGACATCGAAACTCAAATTGAATACGAACAGATGAACGTGAATAGTATAGAAAAAGTACATGATTTCTTAAAGAAAAAAAAAGCCGGTGAAAAAATCACTATGCTCACCTGCTATGATTATTCGATGGCAAAACTGCTGTCTCGAACATCAATTGACACAATTCTTGTGGGAGATTCCCTGGGAAATGTCATTCAGGGCCAGAAGAATACCATACCGGTGATGCTTGAAGATATCATTTACCATACCAAGGCAGTTCGCAGAGCAATGGCAGATATTTTTATTACCTCAGATCTGCCCTTTATGAGCTACCAGAGTGATGATATAACTGCCCTTAATTCCGCGGGAAGAATACTGAAAGAATCAGGTGCAGATGCTGTCAAACTCGAAGGGGCCGGTCGATTCTTAAAAACGATCGAAAAACTGGTAGAAAGCGGGATTCCTGTGATGGGTCATTTGGGTTTAACACCCCAATCGGTTCTGGCTTTTGGCGGCTATCGATTGCAGGGAAAAGGTGAGAAGCAGGCAGAAGAAATACTTAAAGATGCAATCGAACTTGAAAATGCCGGTGTTTTTGCGCTTGTTCTGGAAAAAATACCCGCAGATCTTGCAGAAAAAATATCGAATACCTTAGCGATTCCCGTAATCGGTATCGGTGCCGGGAATAAGACGGATGGCCAGGTCCTGGTAATTCATGACATGCTGGGTATTGATCCTGATTTTCAGCCCAGATTTGTTCGGCACTATGCGAATTTATCTGATATCATCATAAATGCAACAGAAGAATACTGTCGGGATATTCGGTCGGGAGAATTTCCTTCTGAGCAAGAGTCATACTAAGAGCAAATCTGGAGGTTAAGATGAAAAAATACACATTTATTCTAATGACAGTGATATTCACTGGTTTCCTGTTTCATTGTGGTACAGGTGATAAAATTAATGTTACCGAGGAAAACATCAGTGCTCCTGGTTCAGGAACGGGCACAGCTATCAAAGGTGTGCAGGAAGACCTCAATTGCGACAAACGCGATAATGATGGTGCAACCCAGTATATTCGTGCAGCACGTTTTGGAAAACGAGATCAAATGGCAAAATGGCTCGCTCTTGGTTGTGATGTAAATGCGGTAGACAACTATGGCTGGACAGCATTAACCTGGGCCTCATCGAAAGGCTTTGTTGATGCCAGTAAAGATATTATTACAGCTGGCGGGAAAATTGATGTACCTGACAGAAACTCTGCCACCCCGTTGATGTATGCGGCGGGTAACGGGCATAAAGATATCGTACAACTGTTACTTGCCAAAGGTGCAAATAAAAGTCTGCGCAGCAAGGCAGGGTATCGTGCCGCCGATTATGCAACAAATGACGACATAAAAGCGCTTGTTCAGTAATCATAAGACTGCAAATCTGATTGTTAAAAACCTGGCTTCACAGCTGTTCTGGGTTGCTATAGCCCTTTGTTGTGGAGTTCTGGCATCTGTTTCATCATCATTCTTTTTGGTTTCTCTTCATTGGATAACCGATACTAGAATTTCAAACCAGTGGCTTCTATGGTTCTTACCATTGGGAGGGCTGTTGATTGGCCTCATATATCATGTTTTCGGGAAAGAGGTAGTTGCAGGAAACAATCTACTGCTTGAAGAATTTCATGCACCAAAAAAAACTATTAAGCTTCGCATGGCTCCCCTGGTTTTATGGGGTACACTTCTTACCCATCTGGTTGGTGGTTCAGCCGGTAGAGAAGGAACTGCAGTACAAATGGCCGCAGCATTGTCAGATCAGTTTTCTCTGTTAAAAAAATTTACGGCTGAAAATCGAAAAATTCTAATTTCCTGTGGGATTGCTGCAGGTTTCTCATCGGTTTTCGGGACCCCGTTGGCAGGTGCAGTTTTTGCCCTTGAGGTGACCATTATCGGTCGTGTAAACTATGATGCGATATTGCCTGTATTTGTATCAGCAATTGCTGCATTTTTAATCTCTGAACACCTGCTGGCAATTTTTCATTATTCTCATACCCTGTATTTGATAGATGCTGCCCCTGATATGACGGCCGTTGGATTTCTCTTGGTCGTCATGGCAGGAATTCTGTTTGGCTTAACAGCGTCTGTGTTTGCAAAATCTGCCCATTATTTTTCTCATATATTCAATAGAGTGGTTCAATATGCCCCCTTTCGACCAATGATCGGCGGGGCCATTCTAGCCTTGATTTTTTTAATTCCGGGCAGTGAAAAGTTCCAGGGGTTAGGGGTACCTGAAATTCAAAAATATTTCCAATTTTCTGCTGCCCCATGGGATTTTGCAGTGAAATTACTGTTAACGACCTTCACGCTGGGCGCTGGTTTTAAAGGCGGTGAAGTCACCCCTCTATTTTTCATAGGAGCTGCATTAGGAAGCGCATTGAGCTTATTTCTACCCCTGCCTATATGGTTGCTTGCTGCGTTAGGCTTCGTAGGTGTTTTTTCAGGGGCAACAAATACACCGATTGCCTGCACACTCATGGGCTTAGAATTATTTGGTATTCAGCCCGGAGTGTATATTGCGCTAACGTGTGTTGTTGCTTATATCTTTTCTGGGCATACCGGGATATATTCATCTCAGAAACCGGGAATGACAAAAATTTTTTCAAATGATTCCCCCAAAAAATGAAACAGGAAAATATTGAGCGAACCATAACTATTAAGAACCTGGCGGAGTGCCTGTGGTGTGCGCCATTGGCAGCCCATTGGTCTTTTACAGAGTGGTATGTTGAACGAAATATCCCATTTGCTGTAAATCTCGCGGCTTACCAGAAGAGAGGAAATCTCAATTCAGTGCCTCTTTGCCATATCCTATTTTTAGATGATTTGCCAATTGGCATGGGTTCTCTCAAAGAAAATGATCTTTGGTCGAGAAAAGACTTGAATCCCTGGCTAGCATCTGTTTACATTATTCCTCAAATGCGAAACCGAGGTTACGGAAAAATTCTGATCTCCTCATTAGAAGAGAAGGCATGGACAATGGGAATTGAACAGCTGTTTTTGTTCCTGGGTCAACATGAGCAGAGTAAACTGTCTCATTTTTATTCTGCCTTGGGTTGGACACAGTTTGATGAAGCAGTCGACAATGATGGCAAGCCAACCCGGATATTCATGAAAAAAAAGAAATTAATTCTTTAGCTATGGCATCAGGTGCTTCGAGAGGCAGAAAATGCCCGGCATGGGCAATTTCTTTGAATTTTCCACCCGACGACTCAAGATCAAGTTCGCAGCTTTCAAACATACTTTTCGCAATGCAATTATCGTCGCTGCCGGTCATAACCAATGATGGTACTTTTACATTGCTCAGAAACAGTTCTCTACTTTGATTCCATCTGGCCCATTCATTAAGAGGAGGTCTAAGCAAACCCCGGTAATATGCTAAAGCCGCTCGCAATGCAAATGGCTGTGACAGTGTTGCTATTACCTCTGAGATTCGATCTGAAAATTTTTCAGAGTTAGAACTCCAGCTGTGCCATAATGATCGAATAAATTCCCCATGTGTGTTCTCAATGGTATTTTCTGGCAAGATAGGCAGCTGAAAAAAGAGAATATACCAGCTGCGTGCAAATTGCCCCGGATTCATGATTAGATTTCTCAAGAATGTGCCACCGGGTGGCACAGACATCATTGCAGCTTTTGAGTATATCTCGGGTTGAAAATTAACTGCACCGTAGGCAGCAATAGCCCCCCAGTCATGTCCCACCAGAAATACTTGCTTGATGTTAAATTTTTTCTTCAAGATTTTTGCTAATTCTGCGCAGTCTTCGGCAAGGTCTGCAATTTGAATGGTGGCGAACTGCGAAGATTTTACGTTTTCAGGAACAGATGTCGGGTAGTAGCCTCGCATGTAAGGAGCAGCACACATATACCCTGCTGCAGAAAGATTCTGCATAAGATGAGTATATGATTTTGCATCATCAGGAAACCCGTGCAGCAACAGAATTAACTTGTCTGATTCCCCTTCTATCAATACTTCGAATTCAATATTGTTCGCAAGTATTTTAATCTGGTTCATTTTATTTTAAGAAAGATTTTAGTAGAGAGCTGCCAAGGTCAACCAGATCGTCAGATACATTCCCATCATTGTCTGAATCAAGCAAGCTGGTAAGCATACTCATCTCTTTCGGTCCCTTTTTCTCGACGGTCTGGGCTTCATTCTTTAGTAGAGCTGAGAGGCCGTCTGAATCAAGATTCTCTTCGCGTTTGGCCTTACCCAAATAACCCATAACCAAAGGTGCTAATTTTGCAATCAAGACACCTGCATTTGATGAATCAAGACCGGCAGATTTGCCAATAGCATCAGCGATAACACTTGATTTTGATCCCAAAACATGCTTTAGTATTGATTGGCCGGTAGATGTACTGGAATCAGAAGATAGTAATCCGCCCAGGTCTGACAAAACTGAACCGTCGTGGTCGTTATCAAGAGCTTTGGCAAGAGCACTGGCACCTTTACCATCAGATGTATTATTGGCCAACGCTTTCATGAGCAGTGGTAAAGCAGTGGCTATTGCAGTTTGTGTTGAAGATTCGTCTGTTCCAACTGAACTGGCAAGTGATTCTAGTGCCGGCCCTTTGAGTTGTGAAACTATAGTACTTAAAATTTCTGACATGAGTGCTTGTTCAGTACCCTTTCTAAATCGTCAATACAATAAACACTTTAACTGCTCGAACTGTTGGCAATGGTTGTAAGTACATTTCGAAAAGCAGCAAAATCAGATACACGGTAACGGGCGGATGTATGTCCTGAACGACCAATTTTTATTGTTATTGAGTTTTCGGGTAACCCTTTAAATAGATCTTCATCAGTCAGGTCATCACCCGCTGCAAAAACAAAATCGATATTCCACTGGCCAAGTATATCCCGGGCTGCAGAGCCTTTGTCTACCCCGGCAGCTCGAATCTCTACAATTTTATTGCCGTTTAATATTTGAATCGGATAAAGTTTTGATCGTAATTTTAATTCATCGGTGATACCGGCTATTCTTAAGTTGACCTGCTCAGGATCTGCATTTCTGAAGTGAAGCACAAGGGAAAATTCTTTTTCTTCTACAAAACTACCGGGAAGACGGTCTGAAATCAGTTTCAGGTCTTCATGTATTTCATCTTTCCAGGAAATAACAGGATTCTTCAACCTGCGCCACTGCTCATCGGCAGGTCTGAACCAGATTCCATGTTCAGCGATTACCGAGACTGGCAACTCGTCAAACCAGTCTTCGATCGAAGCCCGGTCTCTACCCGTGATAATGCAGACCGGGGCCACCTTGGCCAGATCAACTAATATTTTTTTTAACTCTGCATCGGGCTTAGACATATTCGGGTGAGGAAAAAAATCAACCAGCGTACCGTCATAGTCGAGAAATAGAATCGGTTTTTTGGCCTTTTTGATGGAGGCACGAATTGACGTCAGGTCTTTTTCGTTCAACAAAATTCCTGTTAACCTGTCTTGCTCTTCTTTTATTTGGTCAAGCGATTCGAGAAATTCAGTTACCCATCGAATAACATCATATCTTTTTGTTCTCTGTCGCATGGCCATATTGCGTTTTGCCTTTTCTTCGTTTGACATTGTCAGGGCAGTATGCAATCCCTGGGCTATATCTCGCGCATGGTTTGGATTAATTATGACAGCTTCAGCCAACTCGCGTACTGCTCCTGCGAATTCACTCAGGATCAGTATACCAGCATCATCAATCTGGCAGGCTACATATTCTTTGGCTACCAGATTCATCCCGTCGCGCAAAGGTGTTACTAACGCAGCCTGACTGGCTCTGTAAATAGCTGTAAGTTCTGGAAAAGAAAGACTTCTATACTGGTAATGTATGGGCTGCCAATCAAGACGGCCGAATCTGCCATTGATACGTCCGGCTAATTCATCAATCTGGGCTTTCATTTTTCTATATTGATCAACATTTGCCCGCGATGGAACCACAACCATATATAGGATGACCTTCCCTCGCCATTCAGGAAACTTTTCGAGAAAAATTTCAAAACCCAGTAAACGATTTGCGATTCCTTTGGAATAATCCAGGCGGTCGAGTGAAAGCACAATTTTAGTTTCTTTGAATTCTGACCTGATCTTTTCAAAATACTTGAGAGACTCCTGGCTCTGCGAACCTTCAAAGTAACGATTGAACTCTATTCCCATAGGAAATGTATCAACAGAAATCTGCCGGTTAGGAGTCATGATTTTGCCTTCGTTTACCTCGTAGCCTATTGAGCGGGAAACTGAGCGCATGAAATAATGTGTATAATCATGAGTGTGAAAACCGATCAGATCTGCACCGGTAACACCGTGCATAAGATCTTTTTGCCATTGCAGAGGAAGCAGGCGAAACATTTCATAAGTCGGGAAAGGTATATGCAAAAAGAAGCCAATTTTCAGGTTTTCCAGTTTTTCCCGAATCATTCCTGGTAACATCATCAGCTGGTAGTCATGCACCCAAACTGTATCACCGGGTTCAATTATTTGTAAGGCTGTATTTGCAAACAGCTGGTTTACTTCGACGTAGCTCTCAAAGTTTTTTTCACTGAAGTCAACAAAAGACGGAAAGTAATGAAATAGTGGCCAGATCGTTCGGTTACAGAAGCCGGCATAAAATGTATCTTCCTGATGTTTGTTTAAAAATACAGGTACTGCCTTATGCTCACGCATCAGAACTTCCTGTATGACGGGCTGGTTAAGCTCTGGTATTTCGCTACCTGGCCATCCGATCCAGATGAATTCACTTTCTGCAAAGTTTTTTTGTGTAGCAAGCCAGGCATTGATACCGCTTACCAGACCACCAGACGATGGCTGTAAGAGCCAGTCTTCACCTGATTTATAAGCTGTAACCGGCAATCGGTTTGAAATTATGATTAGTCTTGATTTTTTCATATTGACCTGCTGAAAAAAATTTCAGGAAAATGTCTGAGTTAGGTTGAAGTTCAACTCTATTAATCTATTCAGATTTGAAAGACTGGAGAGTTTATACAGCTCGTACAGGAGTTTTTCAACTTAAATTGCTGTAATGCCGAATAAATATAAAAAATTTTCTAAAACACCTGAAAAGCTAAGATAATCGAATACTGCATGGGAAAAAATCAGAGCGAACATTCTTTTTTCTCGAAGATAAAGATAAGCCCAAAGAAGTCCTAACAAGAAACTCAAAACCCAGATCGTATACGATAATGACCAGTGTATTAAAACGAATATTAAAGATGAGACTATGACAATTCTGAACTTGCCAGTCATTTTTTTTTCTAATTGGTTAATAATAATGCCCCGGTAGATGAATTCTTCAAAAAACCCGGCTGTCAGAGAAATATAGACCAGGTGAAGATGAACCAGATATATATTCCATTTGGGGGGCTCGGGGTGTCCCGAAGGTGGTGTTTTTCCTGAAAGCAGTTCTTCACCATAGTGAACAATTGCAGAGAGAAATAAATAGATGAGTAAAACCAGAAGCAAGTAGATACATCCGCTCTTGAATTCGCTTCGCCAGTCGATGTTCTTTAACCCTATTGATGAAAAATCAAACCAGTTAGCCTGGTATGCAAAATATATTATACTTGTTTGCCAGCAAACGTAAATGATTACGTCGAGTACTTCAGAAAGTACGTCAGCTTCTTTCGGTAGATAAAATTTATAAAAATCATTTAACCACAGGGGAGCGGTCAAAAACACCAGACGTATAATCAATTGAGATACTGTCACATGTTAGCTTGTTACAGTCCCGTTCAATGTAAACCAATAATTCTTGTCATTTAGGTAACCTCTGAAAAAGTCCCTCCATGCACTTTTTCAGAGGAAATTCCGCGC
>JAGRNJ010000069.1 GCA_020440825.1 Leptospiraceae bacterium
CTATTCAAGCACAAGAAAGGTGAAACGTTTACGGTTGATCCAGAAACCAGACGAACACTAGATTGGGATTCATTACCTGATCAGATTCCTGGCAAGGAAAGAAAAAAAATTAACAAGGTACAAAGACAGGCGCAAATGCTGATCGAGTATGGAAGCTATCATTCTCTAAATGCAGATATTTTTGTTTCAAAAAAAGATGACATTGGGACCTATTTGCTGGAATATAATCGCAGAAAATATGATTCAGAAGGGTACGGAGTTACTACCGTTCCAAACTCAGAGTATAGTTCTGATGATATCAGTTTTACAAGCGGATTCACTATCAATGAAAATTATAAAACGTTAGTTAAAGCTGCATATCAAGATCGTCTACGAGGTCTGCAGGAAAACTCATCTTTCAGAAAACAATTTAAACGTGGTGGTTTTCTTGAATGGCAGAACCAGCTGAGACCCAATGAATCTCAAAAGCTCCTTTTGTCTTTAAATGCAGACTATATCACTAGCGATCTGGAGAGTCGAACCCTAAGTTCGAACGATTCATTATTTGCCAGATTAAAGGCATCCGCCGACTGGAATCTTATTTTTGGTGATCGAAATTCGATCAACTTAGGTGGTAATCTCTGGTATGGTGAGAATAAAACATACCAGCCAGATGAGAAAAATTACTATAGGGTTGGTGAATTTTATGCCAAGAATATATTCCCGATTTATAAAAATATTGCAGAAGACTCACAGTCATCATGGCAGGTAGATTTAATTCTTGGTATGCAAATATTTTTCGCACAAGGTGCTCAACCGGTATTCGGACCAATTGCCACTTTAGACAGTTTTTGGGGAAATTGGCACTCCAGCCTGCAGTTTGAAGGCCGCGGAGAAATTCCCGATATGCGAAATAGCTTCTTGCAAAACTCGTTTCATCTTCCGGTTCATTACTTTGCTGCTCAGGAAAAATATGAAGCATCGTGGAAAAACTCAATAAAAATTTCCCCGGGGCTCACCATAAAAGCAAATATCGGATACCGTCATTACTCAGTTTTCTATAACTCTAATTATTTATTGGCAACAGAAATGTATCGTCAAACAGGTCAGCTTTTCAGGGCTTCTTACACAGAGGCAGGGCTTGAGCATGTTTTGCTAAACTGGCTTGCATATGAATCTGGGACCATGTATGAAGTACAACATGATACTGTTGCTTTACGTCCAATTGTAACTGCCTTTTTGAGATTGAACATTACGCCGGGTGATTGGAAAATTTTGCCGGAGATAAGGTTAACAGGTTCTCGTAATTCGGGCCCTGTAAACCTGCCTTCTTTTGTCCTCTTGAATACGACATTGGAATTTCAGGCAAACCAGACTTTGAGTATATTTGTTAGAGGGCATAACCTGTTAAACACTCGATACCAGGATTTTTTCAATTATAATACAAGTGGCCTCAGAGCATTTTTCGGAGTTAATCTGTTAATCTAATGCTGGTTCTAGGTATTGAATCGAGTTGTGATGAGTCTGCTATTGGTATTGTTAAAGATGGAAGAGATGTTCTTTTTGCACCGATTTATTCTCAAATTAATCTTCATAAAAAATTTGGAGGAATTGTTCCAGAAAATGCCTCTCGTGCACATCTTGAGAAGTTTCACTCATTGGTAAGCGACTCAATAAATTTTATTTCTCAGAATTCCATCAAAATGGACTATATATCAGTTACGGTCAAACCAGGACTTGTTGGCTCTCTACTGGTAGGATACAATACTGCACTTGCGATTGCCCATTTTTTGAAAATCCCTCTTCTGCCTGTGCATCATTTAGAGGCACATTTCTCTGCAATTTCTTTAAGCGGGCTAGAACTGAGTTATCCCAGTTTAGGTTTATTGGTAAGCGGAGGCAATACATCGCTTTTTATTCTTCATGGTCCGGGAAATTTAGAGAAAATAGGAGACACACTTGATGATGCTGCCGGTGAAGCTTTGGACAAAGCAGCATCTCTTTTGGGTTTTGAATATCCGGGGGGTCCGGCTATCGAGAAAGCTGCCTTGCAGTTTCTGGATTCGACAAAAATTTCAGCGATGGGTATGGATTTTCATACCTTTTTACCAGACATATTAAAAGAAACCAGTACCAATGATTTAAGATTTTCCTTTAGTGGAATAAAAACTGCTCTTTATTATGCTTTAAAGAAAAAGCGATTACCATCACCTGCAGCTGCCTATCTTTTTCAGGAAAAACTGGTAGAACATATTTCTCGCAATGTTCAGCGTGCATTAAAAAAGACACAATTAAAAACTTTTATTGCTGCTGGGGGTGTGCTTGCTAATACAGTGCTCAGAAATTCACTTAGCAACCTATGTAAATCAATGGGTGTGGATTTTCAGACCCCAGAGAAGAAATACTGTACGGATAATGGACCAATGGTTGCAGCTGCAGGCTACATGTATGCAAAGAATAACATTTTTCCCAAGCAAAACTTTGTAACATCCGATAATTCTTTTGAATTCAGAGAGTTTCGAAGTTGATCTAGAGAAAACTTTTCTTCTAATGTTTAACGGGGTTGACCTTTCTCACAATTTATTTCAAGAATTCTGCATAGTGTCATAAAGTAACCAGTCAGATACTGAATTTCTTCTTCAGGCTTATGCAATGTAAACAAAAGTCCGAAGCCCTGCATTTTTCGATCTTCAGCCAGAAAACCATGAGTATAAAATTGCGCATGCTTGCGATACATATATCTATAGTTCAGATTTCCCAGCAGCGCGGTCTTTCCCTTCGATAGAATGATCATCGGGGTGTCTTTGTCTATCTGAGATTTCAATTTTTCAAACTTTTCCCCTTTGTATAAAATTTCAATACCTGGGCATTTTCGCGTGATAAGTGCCTTTAACTTTCTGAGCCTTTTTTCGGTAACGCGAGACTTTTTACTCTGCATTCGCAAATATGCCAGACCTGCATGTGCCTGAAAAAAGTACGGATAGCCCCTGCGCACCGGATTTATCCATTTGTATTTTTTCAGTATTACATTCGGATAGCAAGCGCCTTCGTATTTCATAAATCCATGGTCAGAGACCAGCAATAGATTTACTGTTCTATCTTCCAGAATTCTGGTTTCCGTAATAAATTCTTTTAATGCCTGGTCAAAATTTGCGACCTTTTCAAAAGCTTGATCTGAATAAGGTCCAAACTGGTGGTGTACAGTATCTATTTCGGTTGTATAAATGAATAATAGATCTGGCTTGTAAGTGTTGAATATTTTACTGCCTGCTTTCAGTCTTTGTGAGTCAGAGTTTCCCTCTCGTATAATTATCCCAGAATTTACGAGAAAATCATAACTTTCCTTATTTGAATATTTTCGCACAAGATCAAGATCTGCATCAGACTTAAAATGGTAAATTTGAGGAATGTTGTATTGAATATCTGCACCTACACTGACAGGCCAAAAGAGATTTGCGACTACCTTTTGCTGCTCCTGTGCAAAATCCCAAAGTGTTTTTACGCCAATTTTGCTGGTATACCAGTTCCATTTACTGGTCGTATGAGGAGGTTTTAAAATCGGATGGTTTGACACTATTTTATGTTCTGCGGGTTCAACCCCGGTTATCAAACTGGTAAAAGCCGGGAAGGTCAAAGTCGGGTTAACCGAGACAAGCTTGTCTGTAAAAATAGAAGCTTCAGAAAGCTGAACCAGAGTTGGCATTGCCTCTCGCATTGAAGAATTTTTATCAAAGTAGTAACCGGGAAAACCGTCTACGGCAATGATTATCAGTTTCTCTGGTTTTCTTTCTGCGAATATTTGCGAGCTTAAAAGAACAAAGATCAAAAGAAAGCGAATGTTCACTTCAGTTGCAATATTCTTCAGCAAATTGCAGAGCTCTTTTTTCTGACCACAATATTTCTTCTCCCAACGGGTTTTCAGTATAGGCGCAATGCCCTCCGTATTGCAGATCTTCGAGAAAGAAATATTTATTCTTTTCAGACATTTCACGGGGAAAGCATAGTTCACTTAAAAAGGGGTCATTGCGGCTTTGTACAAGCAAGACAGGAATTTTTAATTTAGGAATATGCGGTAGGGAAGAACATTTTTTCCAGTAATCGTCCGCATCTTTAAATCCGTGTATGGGACCGGTAAATCGGGTATCCCATTCTTCAAAATCTTTAATTTTTTCAAGACCGGTAAGATCAAGAGTTCCGGGAAATCTTCTGTTTTTTTCTTTTATTTTATCTCGCATGGTGGCTAAAAAGCGGGACATATATAGTTTACCCTGCGGCTCAGCAAGTTTCATAGCACATGATCGCAAATCAATAGGTGCCGAAAAAATAATGCCGGCTTTTATTTCTTTTGCAGGCTTTATTTTCGCCCCCGAGAGATACAGCATGGTCTGGTTTCCCCCGAGACTGAATCCTATCAGAACAATTTTTTTGTAGCCGCGTTTTACGCCAAGACGAACGGTCAAATCCAGATCTTCAATTGCTCCACTATGGTAACTCTTCAACAGCAAATTAGGCTCTCCGCCACAACCTCTCTGATTACGAGCCATAACGTCATAATTATTTTTAAAAAACCAGTTGGCCATACCGCGAATATAACTCGATGACGAGTCGCCCTCGAGTCCGTGAGAAAGTATAACCAGTTTTTTATTTTGTTTTTCTTTGCCAGAATGAATAAGCCAGTCTAACAACAGAAAATCATTATCATCTGTCTGCAATCGTTCCCGCTCAAACTCTGGTTTTGCAGTGTGACGGAATAAAGCTGTAAAGATGGTTTGCAGATGACCATTCTTGAAAAACGGAATCTTATAAGACGAATTTTGAATGTAAGGCATTGAAACATTTTTTCCCTGCACTTTGCAATGAACAGCCTTTTTAAGATTTCACTTTACGGTATAACGCGTTGATGTATATCGACATATTCAAACCACTGGAGGTCATATGAAAAATTTTGATAATATTATGAATTTTACCCTTTCTGAAGATGAAAAAATGATCGTTGAGCAACTGCATGACATTTGCCAAAACGAAGTAATCCCACGCAGAGCAGAGCTTGATGCAAAAGAAGAGTTTCCATTTGAGATTATTGCAAAACTGAATGAAGCAGGTATTCCCGCTGCACAATACCCGGCCGAATACGGCGGACTTGGTATTGATGGTTTTGTCAATACTCTCATTGGTGAGGTTCTTGGTGAGTACTGCCTCGGTGTCTGTACTGCCTACTCTGCTACAAAGCTGGGGGCATTGCCAATTGAGTTTGGTGGCACAGAAGAACAGAAGAAGAAATACATCGGCGGCTTTGCTTCCGGTAAATACATCGGCGCTTTTGGCTTAACCGAGCCAAACGCAGGTTCCGATGTACCCAATTTGAGAACAACAGCAGAAAAAAAAGGTGACCGTTACATTCTCAATGGAACAAAACAATGGATCAGCAATGCAGGCGTGGCGGATGTATATTCTATCTTTGCTCTTACAGATAAAAGTAAAGGCCCGCGAGGCATGAGCTGCTTCATACTTGAAAAAGGAATGAAAGGCTTATCATTTGGCAAGCTCGAAGAGAAGATGGGAATTCGTGCTTCTCATACCCGCCAGGTCATCATGGAAGATGTCGAAGTTCCTGAAGAAAATCTGGTAGGTCTAAAACCGAACAAGGGTTTTATTCATGCTTTACAGACCTTAAATGGCTCCCGTCCTGCGGTTGCAGCCTCTGCAGTTGGTCTTGCCCAGGGAGCCTACAAAGAGGCTGTCAAATATGCGCGCCAGCGAGAACAGTTTGGGAAAAACATTATCAACTTCCAGGCTGTCCAGCACATGCTTGCAGATATGGCAACCAAGCTAGAAGCAGCAAGACTGCTCACCTATCGGGCAGCAAAATATTCCGTGGTGGGACATCCCGACACAGCCAAGTTTTCAGCCATCGCTAAATACTATGCCTCTGAGGCAGCTGTTTCTATTGCTAACGATGCCTTGCAATTGCATGGTGGCTATGGTTTTACCAAAGATTATCCGATTGAAAAGATGTACAGAGATGCCAAAATTCTGACAATCTATGAAGGTACCAGCCAGATTCAGAAAAATGAGATTGGTGCTTACATTATTAAAGAAGCTGCGCACCTCAAATAACTCTAAGTTTCGGTCTCGGCCTCAAGATCGCGTTGCGCCGCTTCCCACTGGCGCATCGCCTCTATGAGGCTTTTTTCTGCTGCTGACTTTTCTTCTGTTTTTGCTGCAACAATTTCTGCAGAATTTTTTTCATAAAAATCATTTTGTGAAAACTCTGCTTCAATTGATTCAATCTGGCTCTCAAATTTCTTTATGTCCTGTTCTGCCAGAGACAGCTTTCTTTGCAGTTGAGAAATTCTTTTCTTGCGTTCTTTGTTCTCAAGATAGGCTTCTTTGCCTGATTTTTTTACGTTAGTATCTTTTTTAATTTTGCTTTTATTTGCTTCTGCCTCAAGGTAATCATCTCCCTGTTCTGCCAGCCAGTCTTCATAAGTGCCATGAAAATCCCGAAATTCACCGGGGGTAAGAACCAGAATCCGTTTGGCAAGTGCAGACACAAAGTGCCGGTCATGACTTACAAACAATACTGTCCCGGGATAATCTTGTAATGCTTTTGCCAGTGCATCTAGCGCTTCGAGATCGAGATGGTTTGTCGGTTCGTCGAGTAAGAGAAAGTTTGCCTTATTTGCCATAATATCGGCGAGATACAATCGCGCAGATTCCCCACCTGAAAGAACCTTCAGCTCTTTCAGTACCTCATCTCTTGAGAATAAAGCAGCACCTAATATACTGCGCACCGCTCCGGGTACCAGCTGCGGGTTAT
Organism: Leptospiraceae bacterium; assembly: GCA_020440825.1. Lineage (GTDB taxonomy): Bacteria > Spirochaetota > Leptospiria > Turneriellales > Turneriellaceae > JAGRNJ01. The sequence continues at coordinate 6,800 of JAGRNJ010000069.1, forward strand.
GGTTCTCCATCCAGCTCAACACATTTCCCGCTTCGGCATGTGCTTTTTCACGGTGATCCTGGTCAAAATAACCCAGCGATACTTCATGCCCGAATTCAAAGCTGCCGTTGTCTGCTTTCAATTCACCTGCCAGAATTTTGAGCAGAGTTGATTTTCCTGCACCATTAGGCCCGATAACCGCAACTTTTTCTCCGCGCTGCAATTCGAAGCTTACACCGGTTAAAACCGGTTTATCATAGGCTTTTTGCAGTTCTTTCGTCTTCAATACCTCTTTGCCTGAAGGTCTTTGAATTTGAAACTGAAAGCCGGGCCATCGGCGACTGGTTTCAATAATGTCAGGAATCTCAATTTTCTCAAGCTGCTTAACCCGGGATTGTGCCTGCCTTGCTTTACTGGCTTTTGCTTTGAAGCGGTTTATAAACTCCTGGGTCTGCTCAACTTTTTTCTGAATATTGGCAACTTCCTTTTCTTTCTGTTCTCGAATGGCTGTAGCTGCCGCAATAAATTTATCGTAGTTTCCTGTATAGAGTGTGATTGTTCCGAAATCAACATCTGCAATATGGGTACACACCCGGTTTAGAAAATCACGGTCATGAGAGATAACCAGCAAAGTACCTTCAAATTCTGTTGCCAGAAATTTTTCAAGCCAGCGAATCGCCAGAATGTCAAGATGGTTGGTAGGTTCATCTAATGCGAGCAGATCAGGTTTAATAAACAGGGCACGGGCAAGCATTACCCGCAGTCGCCATCCGCCCGAAAGTTCACTCAATTTTCTTTCATGAAAACTCTCATCAATACCCAGGCCAGAAAGCAGACGGGATGATCGCGCCCTTGCGCTGTACCCGTCATGATGAGCAATAATTTCTTCAAGCTTGGCCATCTTTTCGCCTGAGGCGTTCGAGTCTTTACTTAATGTATTCTGTTCTTTCAAAGCAGCGTGCAGTTCTTTTTCGCCAGAGACTGCAGCCAGCCAGACCGGGTCATTTAACCAGGCTGTGAAATCCTGTTCTAATGTTCCCAGCTTGAGCCAGTCTGGAATATGCAGCTCGCCCTCGCTTGGGGTTTCAGCACCGGTCAGCAATTTTAGAAATGTAGACTTCCCTGCCCCATTCGCGCCGGTCATGCCGTATCGATTGCCCTGGGCTAACGACATATTTACCTTTTGAAAAAGCCAGCGCCCGCCGGCATAGAAACCAAGATTTGAAATTGTTATCATAACCAGACCCTTGTGCCGAACTCGATACCTTTGAGTTCGGCATTTTGTGAAGATAAGAGATACCCTGCTGTAAAAAATTCAAGTCTGCCAATAAGAATTCCGAGTTTCGGTCTTAATTCAAAAAAAGAAATTTTTGAAAACGTTACCGAGCCAAGATAAATTTCAAGCAGCAATGGCCTGCCGGGGAAAAATATAAAATCAAGCCCCGATGAAAGACCCGTACGCTCTAATGTTCCTGAAAAACTGGTATAGTTCAGTTGCAGAGCACTCTGCATAAAGGTCGTCTGTAGAAAAGCCATTTCGAGTCCCAGTCTGGCATCATGCAAGTCCTCTTGTCCCGGTTCAAAAAACTGGCGATAGTGACCCAGCACACCAAAAACCGGCGTGAATCGCCAGCGGCCATCGATACCCGCGGCCCTGGTTGCAGCTTCCTGAATCTGGTAATAAACTTCAAAGTTCATAAATGATCTAGCATTGTGAACCGGATACGGGGCTTCTAAAACTTCTTCATCTGCAAACGGTGCAAATTCTATTGGGGTTCGACCCTCACTAGCATAGGGGTATTCATCATAACGTGCCGCATTATTGATATCATACCAGATTGCCGCAAAAACTCCTGCCACAGCAGTAAACAGTGCCGTGGCAATATTTGCATCTTCATTGCCGGCAGCTGAAGAAGGTTTACTATTTGATTTTGAGTTCTGGGCGGATGAATTTTCTTCTTCTTCAACATTTTCCTGAAATTCTTTAAGACCCTGTGCAAACAGGCTTTGTACACAAAACAGTACCACAAGAAGCAGATAAATGCATTTTCTCCCCAAGCTCATAACTATGGACTGAATATCAGTATGAAACACAGCGTAATTTAAAAAATATTGGGTTGAAATACAATCAAGCCATGAATATTGCTTTAAAAGAAATCGATTGTCAATTTCTGATTTGGACTTAAAAGTTGACGAAATAAAGAAGCCTGATAACGTCGTTATAGTTTATGGATATAAAGAAAATATTAAGTATTGGTGGAGCCCTGTTACTCACCGGAGCCGCCTATTGGTATTTACAGAATAAAAAAGAAAACTTTGAATTAGACACAGCTTACTTTCCCGCTGAAGATGTCAAACCGTCATTCTATACACCGAGCACCTGGTATACAATAAAAGGGGAACGCAAGAAAAGACGGGAATCCTGCTCTTATATTATGTGTTCTTATCAAAATGCTGCAGGTCAGCAAACAGAAGAACGCTGTGTTTATGACTATGAAAAAGAAGCCATCTGTGAAAAAGCGAGTGGTTGCACAGAGAAACCCTCGTGCTCCTGAGATCAAGGCCGAAAATTGACCCCGACGGTTGCCATATTGAGCAGAGTCGTTTTGCCAGATTGAAATTGGGCCAACGCATCAATGGCTAACGTCACATCAAGGATGCGTCCCACACGGTACGTGAAATCAAAACCACCGCCACCAAAGGGCATCATGTTGGTCAGGTTTTCATTACGCACCCCTGTAACCGTTATGGATTGCAATACATAACCCCCACCAAAACGCGGATGGATTTCAAAATCACCAAATGTCATTGCATAACCAAAGTAAGCCCCAGGCATAATGCTGGTGGTCGTAATATTCAGGCCTTCAATGGCCGGTGATGAGCCGGCGACAGGTTTGTCTGTTAAATAAAGTGCCTGCATTCCCATTGTGAATTGATTTGAAATGACCGGCATATTAGCCCTTACACCAAAACGAAGCGAAGGCAATTGGGCCTGCAGTTTATCAGCAAACTCAAGCATATAGAGCCCCGCGCCTGCGCCGAACTGAAAACTCCAGTTCGAAAACCATGGACCAGAAGGCGCCCTGCCGCCACCACGGGCATATTCTTCTTTTGTGGGCAGTACCGCTTTTGCCTCTTCAGAAATGCGAACTGCGATTCGGTCGATGGAATCAAACAATGTATTATCAATTTTACTTGTTTCGTCAAATTCGGCGACCACTCTCTTGTTGGGAATATCAAGTATGCGCACCGTGGTCACCAGTATTTCGCTACCACCCTGGCTTTTGACAATGAACCCGCCTGAGATGACCACATCTTGCCTGGCTAAAAGTCCCAAGTTCATAGCCACCGAACGGGTGGCATAATCGTCCCGGTATAGAAAATTATCTTCAGCCACCCGACGTAGCTCAGAAGGGTCGGGTTTTTGGTAACTGAACAATTCACTCAGCTTTTTATCAACCGCTTTGGTCATGGATGCTTCAAGGTACTCCACATTGTTGTTTTTGGTAACGTTAATAAAATCAAGCACCGCCACTTTTTTGAGCTGCTGGCCGTGCAGCGGGTTAAAAGCAAAAACGAATATTACTGTAAAAAAGTAAATGGTACCATGTTTTAATTTCTTTAGTCGGATGGATTTTAGTAGTAAACTCATTGTTCTGTAGCTTTATACTGGTTCTGCAGTCCTGTTGTTATTTACCGGCTCAGATTAGATTATTTTCTCATTCCTTCAAGCAGTGTCATCATGAGAAAGCCTGAAAATGCAGCATTGCTGGTGCTCAGATTTTTATTCACTTTCTTTTTCATTTGATTGATTTGTTTGCGATACTCATTATAGAAGTCCCAGCTTGGTTTGGCATTGTATACGAGGTTCTCGAGGGATAATTTCTCAATTATACCTTTCACTGTAGTAGGCTTCATAAATACTTCAAAATCGGGCTTATGATATGCGGGAATGCAACTTACCAATGGCCACTTGTCTAATTTACCTTCACCAAGAATCTGAGTTATTTTAAGGAAGCCACCTTCTTGCTCTGTCTCATGGAGCATCTGTTTTAATCCGGCTGTAAATATTTTTTGCTCTTTTGCGGGTAAGCTGCGCATAAAGTCTTTGTATTTAGCTTTCTCAAAAACAGAAACCATCGCTGACTGCGAAATCAGTTTAATGGCACTTTCTATTATCTCTTCTGTATTTTTAAACTTTTCCAGACTGAAGTTTTCCAACGCAAATTGTGAATGCTTTTGCATTTTATATTTTTTTTCTAAATCAGAGAAGTGGGCATCATGAAACCCCTTTGGGTACAAATCTAAAAATTGTTTTTCTGCCGATTTTAATAACTGAATATTCATAATGAAATTCCCTCGCTACTTAAACTTCAAAATCTACCATGAGAATCCCTCAGTTATTTCTCTCAAAAGCCCCGATTGACCAGCCTTCACCGGCCGTGTTTGAGGGTGATGTTAAACTGCAAGGTAAACCTGAGGTTACCGCGGTACGGGTCGTGCCTGTACGATCAACTGTAAATCTTGCAGTTATATTCAGGCCGCCAAAAACAACGTTGCAGATACTGCCGGCAGCAGGCCTTAGGCTCCAGTCGTTATCGCTGATTTGCAGGGGGTCTCCATCGGGGCCATTAAAATCTGTAAAAAGCTGACCGCTTGCATTATCAATGGAGAAATTTCCTGAAGAGGTGGCAGCCCCGGCCTGGGTGGTATTGGTTGAGCTATTCAGATCAGCTATGGCAGTTCGATCGGTAGAATTTTCATCTCTGTAGAATACCGGACAGCCGAACAGGTTATTATTCAAAATAACACTATACTCAGCTGAGGCGGAACCTTCTGTAATGCAGTAATGGTTAGAAGACGCCGGGGTAGAGATGATGTTATTTCGTACTTCATTCGTGCCGGTTGCAGAGCCATTAAAAATACCATGGGTACTATTGCTGCCAGTTACATATACGGTATTATTTTCTATGGCAATTGAAGCTTCAAAAAGATAGATTCCGTAAACATTTGTTGCGGTACCTGATGATACAATATAATTATTGTAGAACTGTAATGAAGAGTTTGAAACATAGGAAAACGAGATGGATGTATTGCCGCCCTGTATTTTGTTGGCATGTATTTTTCCCGAATAGGCACCCGAACTTGAGCTGCCAATAGAAACTGCGGCAGTTGCCATGTTAACCGTTTTTATAAGGTTATTCTCGATATTCAGATTTAACAGGCCGCCATCAATACGCAAGCTGCCATTCAGAGTGTTCCCCTTCATTGTTAAATCTTTCGCGAGGCCGGTGTCAGTGTTGAGAGCAAAAGGGGTTCCGGTAAATGTTGAGTCACTCAGGTTCAACCCTGAGGCTGTATCGGCTATTGCACTACTGCTGCCTGAGCTTATGGTAGAATTTTCAATTTCCATATTTGCAAGCGAACTCAAGATTGACTGTTGTGTTGTTTCAATAGTGCAATTCTTAATAGCAAACTTTTTTGTTGAACCGGATGTGTCACTGATCTTGAGTCCCCGCCGGGTAGAGCTGACCTGCACATTGTCTAATGTGACGATTGAATTTTCTGAAGTTAAGGCGTACGCATTACCGCTATCGGCGGTTGCTTCCAGTTTTGAATCGGTAACTGTTATGGGACCTGCTCCCAAAATTTGAATGCCGGTAGAATCATTTGTGCCGGATAAATTCCGAAAAGTCAGGTCACGAATTTCACTGCCTGCCGAGGCAATGATTTTCAAAGCAGGTGCGCCGTTGGCAGTAAAAATGGTTTCTAAACCGGATTCCCGGGTCCAGTCTTGTGAATTAAAAGATCCTTTGATGGTAACCGGGGAAGAAATTAAAACAGATTCCCGGTAAACGGCATCGTTGCCTCTTGCTGCCACATGTACCGGAATGTTTAACTCTGCCGCTTTGCGTACAGCATCTTGCAGTGTATGGTATGGTTGGTTTCTGGTTCCAAAGCCCTGGCCAATTTCACAGCTTGTAATGGTAGAGGGACAATGAACCAACACGCCATCTTTCAGAATGTGAAGTACGCCGCTTACCGTCACTTCAGGAAAATTTGCCGCGAATAATTTAAAGTAATAGGAACCATGTTCATCAAGCTTAACGGTGGCAGTTCCTTCCGTTATGCCCATTTGTCTGGTTACCAAAGACGAGTATTGAGCATCGGAATAGATTTCAATTGAATAGGTCAAAGCCGCTTCTGCATATTCCCAGATAAACGTTATTTGTAGGTCGTTTGAAATAATGTATGCACCCGGCCGGGGTGAGATCAGGGTCGGGCTGCTGCCACTGCCAGAGCTGAATTTACCTGCCAGCAGGTTTTCACGGGAAACTGTGTTTCCGCAATAGCTGAAAATGAAAACAAGTGTGAGGCTGAAAATAAAGCGAATGAATCTCATTGCTCGTAAGCTCCCATACTCCAGCCGGTGGGAGTCGCATCCAGAGGAGAGCGTGAGGTTTCGCTAAAATCAATGGTAAATCCGAAATTTGATGCGGATGAGCTGCCGTTTAAGCCTCCGGTACGAACTGTAGCAGGGGCAGTGGATTTTAAGTTCCAGTTGTTATCGGCTAATGTGTAAATGAATGTATCGGCACCGGCAATGTTTTCAAATAACTGATCACCGGAGTTATCTACCGAAACATTGTCATAAGAAGCCAATGTAGCAGATCCTTCCCCTGTCGAAACAGCCGTGATTAGATCTGTTACGGCCGTCGCTGCCTCATCAGTATATATTGTTGAAAATCCAAAAAAATTATTGTTTTTTACAGCCATTGGGCTCGCTGCGGCTGCGCTTTCAAAAATACCAATGCGGGGACCAGTACCCTCGGCAAACAAAATATTATTATAGATACGGGCTTGAGTTGAAGCAGTATCGGTATGTATCGCTGATGAATTACTGCCGTTTGTGTTCCGAAAATAAATGGTGTTATTGGCAATGAGTCCCCTGGCTCGATAGATTCCATGTTCTTCACCACCGCTTCGAACAGCAATCAGATTGTTAACCACCGATACCAGATTGTGATCTGCTAAACGTATACCAATGGAAGCCGATGAGCAGCCCCCTGAATCAATTCGATTACGCGCAATTGTTGTGCTGGAGGTTGAAGAATTTTCCATTCGAATCGAATAGCACAATCCACTCACCGATGCAAAAGAGTTCAATGTATTGCCGGTAATGGCTCCTGATGTAGAGAGTAAATGCAGAGCATAGGTGTTGGTATTTGGTCGGGCAGTAATGGTATTATTGTGAATCGTGAACGCATAGTCTTCTGAGTAAATACCGGTGCGAAAGCCGGTAATTGTGTTGTCCTGTATTGTTAAACTTTTTCCCGAAGGATTTTGAGCATCAATACCACGGCTCGCACCAGCTGTTGAACTATCAAATGTGTTTGCTTCGATCGTTCCGGAAGTTGCGGTGATGATGAGACCATTTGAAACACTCCCTGTTGTCTGGTTTGAGGAGAAAGTAAGACTATTGCCATTTGAAATTGTATATCCGCCGCCGGTAGTCTGGTTACCTGTCATTGTCGCTGCGGTAAAATTTGTAACCGAAACAGAACGAACCTGGTTGTTTCGCACCGTTAGTGTGGGAGCATTGAGTACTGTATCCCGCGAGCCGGTATTTGAGTCCATGGTAATGGCAGTACTGGCAGACAGATCAATAGTTTCTGCGTGTGAAAGAGAAAGCTGGTTATTGTTGAAATAAATTTCACCGGCACCCGTGACCTTTACCGGATGACTGTTGGCAGTTTCGACATCTGCGTCGGGCCCCATGTTGAATGTGTTGCCGGTGATTTCTGCATTGCATCCATTGATTCGCAACGCAAATGCATCCCAGTTATTGCTCAAATAGGAATCAACGCCGGGGTTGGAAATATTCGAATCTTTTATGACTGCATTTGTGCAATTGTCAATTTGAACGCCATTGGTTTCCCAGTAAGTTGCGTGGTTTTTAGTCAAGCTTATGGTAAGGCTCTGGTAAGAATGACTGCCGCCACTTGCAATTAAACCATCGACATAGATCATTCCATTCAGATTCATATTAACAGAATGTAAGTTGAGAGAGGTGTCTGTTGCTTTAATCCCAATGACTTTGCTGTTGGTTGCATTGACTGTGATCTTAACATTATTGAAATCGATTGTGCCTGAGTTTTTCAGGGAAACAGCTGTAACATTGGAATTACTGGTCTTTTCAAGGGTGAAGCCATCCATTTCAAAAGTTGCATCACTGCCAAAATTTTCTGCAAAGATGATATTTTCAAAATCAGAGGTTATCTTCGTTTCATAGGCCGATACATTTCGTGACCAGTCACCGGCGGTGTATCCGCCATAGAGCTTTACTCCCGATACAGGTATGATGATTTCATTGTACATCGCACCCGCACCTCTTTGTGCGACTTTAACATTTAAACCAAATCGCTTGGCCTGGTTCATTGCCCGGGTGAATGTTCGATACGGTTCTTCCCGGGTACCATTCGCATCATTTGTCTCGACACAATTTGTTTCAGAGCTTGGGCAATATAAGTACAGAGCATCATCGAGAACGATAAATGAAGAGACGCTGTATTGACCCTTCGGAGTTTTATCTGATCGTACCCGCCAGTAGTACACACCTTCCTGAAGAACACTTGACGACAGCGTCAAACTGGTTTTTAATTGGTTATTCTGCGGATTAATAAGAAACGGACTGCCTGAAATCTGGCTGTTAAAATCCTGATCGGTAGATACCTGTACTGTATAGGCCATGGCGCCGTCCATCCGGCTCCAAATTAAGGTTGCCTGTAGATTCTTTTCAATGCTGCCGTTTTGCGGAGCAATGATTTTCGGAGTGGAGGTATCGACTTTACCAAAATCCCCATTCAATAAAGATTCGCGGTCAAGCTGTCCGCAAGATAGCAAGAATAACCCGAAGCATGTAGTAAAAAGTGCGGCAAATTTCATACGAAAATAAACACTTTTGAAAATACCAATCGTATGTTTCATTTATCCTTTATACCCTATCCTTGGCCTGAAAATTGTCGATCTGCCTTCACCCTTAATGGCCTCTGAAAACCTTTTCAAACACCCAAGTTTCAGCCAATAATCACCGGGCAACCCCTCTCTATTGAAACGGAGCTGCCGTATGAAAGTAGCTCGTACTGTATAACTTTATGAAAAACTTGTCAATAGGGCATTTGCCCTATAAGTACAAAAATATGTTGAACGGGGGTACTAACCTTTGTAGGTCCATTTTTTTTGGGTTTCATCATAGCTAAAAAACTGTGCGAGACCCTGGAAGGCTGTCACAATCGCTTTTTGCCGGGCAGCATCGCCTGAACTACCTTGCATTAATTTTGAAGGATCCATCATATTTGAGGTTACCGCTGAGCCGGCCATATTGACGGCCTGGGAACCTAATGACCCCAAAGCACTACCCGCCATCCCCGCAATGCCTGATACCGCCGCACCGGCAGCTGCTGACATGCCGGCCATTTTCATGGCATTTTTCATTAGTTCATCCTGGTCAGGTACCATGACAGCCACAGTTTCAAGAGGCGCCACCATCTCTTCTGTTTTAAATGCCAGTTTGATCATATTGTGCTCACCGTCTTCTTCTTTGACAATCAGGGGTTTAATCAATTCATACGTTATTTCCATATTTTTTCTCCTTAGATTCTAATGCTTATATATTATAATCTGAATTTTACTCTGTTTGGTCAAATTCTTATTTATGTTAGATAACTATTCTCTCCCACTTAAAAAAAGAAGAGAAGCTAACTGCCCACATAGACTATTACCATTGCCCCCGATGAATTGTCGGCAATAATCGCATAGTCTCCCGTCACAGCAATGCCATGGGCAGACACCGGATAATCAAATCCGTTTTTTGTGATTTTATAGTGAATGTAGCTCGAGTTGATAAGGCTCATCGAAGCGGGGTTCGTCACATTCAAAACCCCGACCCCGCCCCAGCTGTTGGCGATATAAAGTTTATTGTCGCCACCCACTAAAAACGAATCATACACTCCGTCTCCCGAGTAATGGATGTTCGAGCCTGAAATCGAGGCGGTATTTAAAATATCAACCGAGACTAAACCTACCCCCCAGTCAGAATAGTACAAACGATTGTTGCCTCCATCGATGGTGACCCCCAGGCCCCAGGGTTCATGCCCCGCCGGCCCGGCATTGTAATAGTTCGAAGATTCGCTGATACTGGCCGGGTTCGAGACGTTAAGCGCGTACAAACGTCCATCCGCCGCCCCGTAAAACACATGATTGTTGTGAAAGCCCACACTGCTGCCGGCCTTTGAGGTACCCGTAACCTGGTAGCTGCCTGTCGTCGTCACATTGTTCAGGTCAGAGACATTGGCGATTTTCAAAAATCCGTTGGTGCCGTCACCACCGACCGCATAGAGTGTGTTCGAGTTGACAGTCAGGTCAATTACATTGATGTTGAGATTGATTGTGGTCAGAATAGAAGCATTAGGCGGATCGCTAACGTTTATCACTACCAC
>JAGRNJ010000006.1:0-31900 GCA_020440825.1 Leptospiraceae bacterium
TACACTCTTTTCTAGCAGATATTATTCTTATTTCATTATCTGAAATAAGAATAATATCTGCTAGAAAAGCCACAATAAACGAACGAAAGCAGTATCAGGAGTTTATGAAATGAGAAAAGAATACGATTTTAGTAAATCAACAAAAAACCCGTATGCAAATAAGCTGAAAAAGCAAATTAGTATACGATTAGATGAAGAGACAATTAGGTACTTTAAGTCTTTAGCCGAAGAGACTGGCATACCCTATCAAAACCTTATGAATTTATATTTGAGGGACTGTGCTGTTCATCACAAAAAGCTGAAACTAAATTGGGCATCGTAGGGTAAGACTCTATGGTTATTGATAGGAACCCCAAATGCCCGACCATGTGCACGGGATTATTGAAATTACACGCGCGGTGGATGGCGATTTTAGAAAATAAGGGATCATAATCCCGATGAAATTATCCTTGACTTGAAGCGAAAGGAGGCTTTTTTTCGAGTGTGCTGCCCATAGAGAACGCCAAGATCGAAAAAATTTATTCATCGACCCTGCAACTGGTCGCCGATTTCGGAATTCATAATACACCCATGTCGTCTATTGCACGGCACTCTGGTGTAGCGATTGGTACTATCTATCATTATTTCAAAAACAAAGATGCGCTCCTAAATTCACTGTATTTGGAACTGAAAGAAGACCTTATTTATGCAATAATGCGGGATGTGAAAAACACGGGTTCTTACAAACAGAACTTTTTACGTTTGTGGCAAAACTATTTTGATTATTTGATAAAGCATCCACCGATTCTATTATTTATAGAGCAGTCGATCAATACACCCATCATCACGTCTGAAACCCGTAAAAGTGCAGAAAAAACTTCATTTCCTTTGATAGATTTTTTTCAGGCAGGAATTGATACGGGCACCTTGAAGGTTCAAGATGTACCCACGATAATCGCTCTTGTGCATGGTTCCGTTGTCAGCATTGCCAAAATGCATATCTCCAGGCAAATGAAGGTAAGGCCGGCAGATAAGTTGGCAATAGCCGGATATTCATGGAAGGGATTAACCTGAGATAATATTTTTGCATTGCCCCCAAAGTTAGAATATTTACTGAACTTCTTGACACTCTGAGTGCAGCCCATTTATAGAACGAACGTTCATTCGGCTTGTGAGCGGCGGAGGTAATTATGAAATATGTACCATTAGGAAATTCAGGGCTTTATGTTTCCCGTATTTGTCTTGGGACTATGAATTTTGGTAACGGGCCCATGTCGCCTGTTATTGGTGGTCTCGATGAAAAAGAAGTGCAGAAATTTGTAGATGCCGCGTTTGATGCGGGGGTTAACTTCTTTGATACTGCCAATCTTTATGCCAATGGAGAAGCTGAAATTTTTCTCGGGAAAGCCCTTAGTAAAAGACGGGAAGAAGCTGTGATTGCCACAAAATTGTATAATCCCTTTAAAAGTGATATGAATTCACTGGGCACCAGCCGCAAGTCAATATTGCGGGAAGTCGAAGGAAGTCTCAAAAGACTGGGAACAGATTATATTGATCTTTATCAGGTGCATTCCTGGGATCCCACAACTCCGCTCGAAGAAACCCTGACCGCATTGGATGACCTTGTAAGAAGTGGTAAGGTGCGTTATATTGGTTTATCAAACTTTACCGGCTGGCAAATTGCAAGAGCACATGGAATTTCAGAAGCCCGCGGGCTGCATAGGTTTATTTCAGCCCAGTCATACTATTCTTTAGTGGGCAGGGAACTGGAATTTGAAATTCTACCAGCCATTCGCGAGTATCAAATGGGGCTAATGGTTTGGAGCCCGCTGGCAAGTGGTTTCCTTTCCGGCAAATATACAGGCGAAAATGGTGATTCGGGACGCAGGGCTGTATTTTCTTTTCCGCCTGTTGATACAAAACGGGGAGATAAAATTGTTGAAACCCTCCGGGAAATAGCAACAGAACATCGCGCCACCGCAGCTCAAATTGCCTTAGCCTGGCTATTGCGCCAGCCTGGTGTCTCCAGTGTTATTGTGGGAGCCCGCCGTCTTGAACAGTTTAACGATAATGTGCAAAGTGTGGATGTTCAATTGACAGATGACCAACTCTTAAAACTCAATGAAGTCAGCCAACCAGCGATTCCTTTTCCGTATGTTGATTTTTCTCTGCGCCGGGGCGAGACATTGGAATCTCGAATGGCGCAGTTAAAATCCTGAGCATTGGCTCAGAGCTTGCTAGAATCAATTAAAAGATTATCCTGAAGTGTGTCAACAGATTGCAAGTCTGGTAAGACTGCATTGTGCAGATATTTAGCGAGGTATTGTGCTAAAAGTTTTGATTGTTGCATCGGCGATCATTTTGGGTTGAATAAATTTTAGCGCTGCAGAAATTCTGTTAGCCAAAGATTCTGCAGGTTTTATTGGTTGAGAAACTGCCCGCCTGAAATGTTTCCCGCCTGCTACTCCTTTGAATAGACTTAGGAAAGGATGTAAAATAAGGGAGGGCGGTTCGCCTTCGCTTTGCCAGCGTTCAACATCATCGAGTAAGCCCTCTACCACCCCGGCCATAGTGCCGGCAAAGGGTGCTTCATTGAAAAAGAGTTCATCCGCCCGATGCAAGATAAAAGGATCATCGGTGATTGCCCGCCCGAGCATGACCCCATCGACCCGGTTCAAAAAACTGTGCGCGGTCTGCAGGTCGACAATACCCCCGTTGAGCTCAATCACCAGATCAGGAAAATCATTTTTCAGGTTAAACACAGTTTCATATTTCAAGGGAGGAATTTTCCGGTTCTGAGCCGGAGACAAACCGGCAAGTATGGCCTTACGCGCATGAATAATGAATCTGCGGCAACCTGCTTTACTTACAACCTCGACAAATTTGTGCAAAAAAGCATACTCGTCTTGATCATCAATTCCGATTCGGGTTTTAACACTTACAGGTAACCCGCTTGCGCGATGCATTGCATCTACCATTTGAGCTACCAGGTGCGGGTCTGCCATAAGGCATGCGCCAAAATTGCCAGACTGTACCCGATCACTGGGGCAGCCCGCATTGATATTGATCTCGCGGTAGCCGAATTCAACCCCGGTTTTTGCAGCTCTTGCCATTTCTTGCGGGTTATCACCGCCTAACTGCAGAACGACAGGCTGCTCTTCATTTTCAAATCTCAAAAATTTTTCTGCCTTGCCATGGTTAATTGCAGCTGCGGTAACCATTTCAGTATAGGTAAGGGTATGTTTACTGAGTCTGCGAATCAGAACCCTAAAAAAGCGATGTGTGTAGCGCATCATCGGTGCGACAGATATGGGAGAAGAATGCATAAACATTTTTTATTGACCGCCTATTTTTGACCAGCGAGACTGCCTAACAATGAAAATTCATGAGTATCAGGCAAAAAATATCCTGAAAAAATACGGTCTGCCGGTTCCCAACGGCATAGTTACTGAAAAACCGGAAGATGCGGCTGCAATCTGGGATAAACTGGCGCAGAATGTTGTCGTCGTCAAGGCACAGATTCACGCTGGCGGCCGCGGTAAAGGCGGCGGTGTAAAACTTGCGAAGTCTAAAGAAGAAACAATTGAGCATGCAAAAGCAATACTTGGGATGAATTTGAAAACCCACCAGACAGGCCCAGAAGGGCAACTGGTGAAAACAATTCTCATTGAAGAGGGCAATCTCATTGAGAAAGAATATTATGTCGGCATTACTTTAGACCGTCGAATATCGAAACCTGTATTCATGGTTTCAACTGAAGGCGGCATGGACATCGAAGAAGTCGCGGCAAAGACTCCTGAAAAAATAGTTAAAGAAATCATCGAACCCGGTCTGGGATTACAGAACTGGCAGGCAATTCGACTTGCTTTTGCTCTCGGCTTCGAGGGCGACATGGTTAAACAATGTGTTAAAATTTTACATGGTCTCTGGAAGGTTTATGACGGTGAAGACTGCTCGTTAATTGAAGTCAATCCGCTGATTGCAACAAAAGATCAGAAAGTGATTCCACTTGATTGCAAGATCAACTTTGATGATAACGCGTCATATCGCCATCCCGATCAGGCAGAACTGAGAGATATAGCAGAAGAAGATCCGCTTGAAGTAGAGGCCTCAAAATTCAATTTGAATTATGTTAGACTCGATGGCGAGGTTGGCTGTATGGTCAACGGAGCAGGTCTTGCGATGGGTACCATGGATATCATCAAATATGCCGGTTCAGAACCCGCGAACTTTTTAGATGTGGGCGGTGGGGCGAATGTCGAAACCGTGACTAACGGTTTTAAGATTATTCTCTCTGACCCGAATGTAAAGGGTATCTTTGTCAATATCTTCGGAGGAATTGTGCGTTGTGACAGAATTGCAAATGGAATCATTGAAGCGGCTAAGAATGTAGAAATTACTGTTCCGTTGGTAGTTCGACTGGCCGGTACCAATGCAGAAGAAGCCCGCGACATTTTAGTCAAAAGCGGCTTAAAACTTGAAGTGGCAACCGGATTGAAAGACGGGGCAGAGAAAATTGTTGCGGCTATCCGTAAATAAATCAGGAAAAAATCATGGCAGTATTATTAACCGAAAAATCAAAAATCATCGTGCAGGGCATTACCGGCAAGGAAGGTTCGTTTCACACCGGGCAAATGATTGAATACAATACCAAAGCCAAAGTGGTTGGCGGGGTTACACCGGGTAAAGGCGGTCAAAAGTCTGAGCATGGGCTACCGGTATTCAATACGGTTCATGACGCAGTACAGACCTCCGGGGCAAATGCCTCGTTGATCTTTGTACCTCCGCCGTTTGCAGCAGATGCGATCATGGAAGCCGTATCAGCAGGAATTGAACTGATAATCTGTATATCAGAGGGTATTCCGGTGCGGGATATGCAGCGAATTATACCATTTGTCAAAGCCTCTAAATCTGTGCTGGTGGGACCAAACTGCCCGGGAGTTATTTCTCCGGGAATTGGCAAAATGGGCATTATGCCGGGCTTTATTCATAATCCCGGGCGCATCGGCGTAATCAGCCGATCTGGTACCTTAACCTATGAAGCAGTGTCGCAGTTGACTGCCGTTGGTCTGGGACAAAGTACCTGTATAGGCATCGGCGGAGACCCGATCATAGGTCTACCTCACCTTGAGGCGGTTAAAATTCTGGCTGGTGATCCTGATACAGATGGCATTGTCATGATTGGCGAGATCGGCGGAACTGCCGAAGAAGAAGCGTCAGCTTGGATCAAAGAAAATGTCAAGAAACCTGTTGTGGGCTTTATCGCCGGACAGACAGCACCTCCGGGCCGCAGAATGGGACATGCAGGTGCAATCATCTCTGGCGGATCTGGCTCGGCAGATTCAAAAATGAAAGCTATGAAAGCAGCGGGAATTCATGTCTGTGAATCGCCTGCGGTCATTGGTGAAACAATGAAGGCTGCTATAAAATAGTTTTCAATTTTTTGAGAAGATTTTACAAAGACCTTTGGTCGAAATGAAAAGCCACTTTCAGTAAATAAAAAGTGGCTTTTTTATTTACTGAAATTTCAAAGAGCAAAGGAAAATGATTTTCCTGAGTTCCCTTTCAATAAACTTTTAAAATTATTTTCTGGAATAACTGAACAAAGAAAGTTTAGTGTATTCTATTTTTTATCGCTTTCAATAGATGACAATTCTTTTCTGAGAAGATTCTGTACAAACTCAGGAAAATTTGCACTTAAAAACCATTGAATATACCCTCGATTAGTTTGTAAAACCTGGCGGATGGATTCATCCCTGTGTTTTCCGAATGCAAAACATAACTCGCCCCTTTCATTGAGTTTGAGTTTTCCATATGGGTCAATAATTTTATGGGCTCCGCAAATTTCATGCAGTTCCTGTGAATTGCCAGGAACGCTATCAAACCTGGCCACCTGGGCAACGAGGATTTCATATGTTGCCCGAATATCTGCCAGGGCACTATGAGCATTTTCAAGCTCTTTTCCACAGAATTCCCGGTAAGCGGCGGTCAGATTTCTGGGTGATAGCATTCGATATAATGTGAGAACATCGATAAGATTTCTGTTCTCTAATGAGAATTCCCGGCCTGAACGCAGATACTCAATCATTAAGATGGGAATATCAAATCGATTGCTGTTGAAGCCTGCTAAATCACAACCTTGCAAAAATTCATCAATCTGATCGAGTAGCATTGAAAAAGTCGGACATTCTTTTACATCTTCATCAAAGATACCGTGAATAGCGCTTGACTCTGCAGGAATAGGCTCTTCAGGATTTACTCTTGAGATAAATTCTTCTCGAGAACCATCGGGATTAATTTTCAAAATTGCAATCTCGACAATTCTGGCTGTTTCTCTCGCGGCACTGGTTGTTTCAAGGTCAAAAAAGGCCAGCGGTTTTTGCAATTGCAAGGTATTGTTTAGGTTAAATAAATCTTCAATATTTTTAGCTGCGGCTTTCTCTTTTCCCATCGTCACATTAAAAATTATTCGATGAAAGCAGGCAACTCAATTTCAAAATTGACCAGCACTTCATTTCGTTCAGATTGATCGAGATAATTCTTAACATTGAAAACAGAAATTCTTCCGTTTAATTTTTCAATTATTTTTTCAACAAGAGTTAGACCCAGGCCAAATTCGAGTGTATCATATTCTTCTTTTACTGTTTTTGACAGCCGAAAGAATGGCTCAAAGATCAGTTTCGAATATTCATCAGGAATACCTTGAGAGGCCGAATCATTTTTCTCTGGTATATTCAATATAGCGAGAATAAACTTTCCCTTCTTAAATTCTGGTAGTATCAAAATACTCGACCCTGCTTCTGAAAACTTAAAGGCATTGATAAGCAATTCTGAAAAAGCTTTTTCAAAATACGCAATATCAATCAAAGCAGAGTTTTTATTAGATTCAATAACAGGCTCGGCGAGAATTGCGGAATGGTTTCGAAGCTTCAGTTCTCTTTGCACCGCCATTATTCCGTCTTTTAATATAGCTTTAAGGCGCGATTGATTTACAGATTCAAGTTTCATTTCACTGCTAATAATTTTTTCTATTTCGCTGAACACTATAAGTGCCTGCTGGCAAGATTGGGCATTATTCAGCAAGAGATTCATCAGCTCTTCATTAATAATCGTGTTCATGTTTTCATCTTTTGGCTGAGAGCTGGCAATAGAAATTAGACTCAGTAGATTCCCGAAACCTGAGCCTTGAGAGAAGCTTTCCTGCAGATTTTTAAAGAGATTTTTCTCGAACTTACTTTTTGAAGTAAGTAATGTCGCATCGACAATTTTTCGAGCCTGAGCTAAGACAAGGGCTTTGTTCTCTCTTTCTAATTCGAGCATTCTTCTGGTAAATTCAATTTCAAAGCTTTCTTTTGCTTTTCGAAGAGAAGAAATCAAAGTCTCGGTTTGCACCGGTTTAATTAAGTAATCAAAGACCTGCTGGTGCATGACGCCTATAATTCCTTCGGGATCATTCATTGAAGTTTGAACAACCAGACGGGAGGTTTTGCCGAGGGTCTTTATCTTTTTGATAAATTCTTTGCCATCCATCTCTGGCATGAAGATATCAGTTATAATTATAGGAAAAAACTCTGACCGATAGACATCCAATGCTTCTAGACCATTTTGGGTAAATGTCGGGCTAAACTCTGAGTTCGTAAGCTGTTTTTTAAGTAATTCACGTTGAACTTGATCGTCTTCGACGATGAGAACCTTATACATGCGTTAATAAGACGAAAATTGACTGGGCAAAGCAACCAAAAAAACCAAATTACAGGAAAAATGGTCATGTTTTAAGTAAGAATACCGATATTGACGATAGGGAAGTCTACGGTGATAAAACTTCATACTATGAAATATCTTCTCATTACTGTACTCGGGGCGTTTATCTGGATAAATCCTGTTGCAGGTAACACAGGAAAGCCGCTGAATGTAGATGCTACATTTCAACTGGGCGAGCGTTACTTCTTTGAGCGTAAATTTGAAATTGCGGCTTCATTGCTTGAGAAAGTTTACAAAGCCGATGAAAGACACCAGCGGGCAGCCTCTCTGCTTGGCGATATTGCATTCCTAAGAAAAGACTATAGAGCTGCTGTGAACTGGTACACGAAAGCCATCCCTGTCTCGAGTGAACCAGGTAAAGATCTTTTTCGCAGGGGGCAAGCTTGGGGATATCTTTCACAACCAGATTTTGCAATCGAAGACTATCTGAAAGCCTATGAGATTGACCCCCGGTTAAAACCCTCGCTGTTTCAAACAGGATATGTATATTTAACCCTGAAGAGAGACAAACTCAAGACGATTGAATACTGGCAATTGTATGTGAGTGAAGCGGCGGATGACCCGCAGCGGATACAAATCGAACATTCGATCAAACTGTTACGCGATCCCAAATGTGTACTGCCCCCACCCGGGGAA
This sequence comes from Leptospiraceae bacterium, assembly GCA_020440825.1. Classification (GTDB taxonomy): domain Bacteria; phylum Spirochaetota; class Leptospiria; order Turneriellales; family Turneriellaceae; genus JAGRNJ01. The sequence continues at coordinate 8,377 of JAGRNJ010000006.1, forward strand.
CAATTGGATTTATCTGAAATCTTAAAGCCGGCTCCAGAGTTGCCTGTCTCGACAGAAATAAAACCGAAATCAGAAAAACCACCTGCAGAAGCCGCTAAGACCAGTGATGAAAGCGAAGGCCTGCTGGATGACGAAGAATTCGAGCAGGAAAATCCATCCGCCAGTTCAGAATCTCAAGGCGACGAAAATTCTACTGAAGAGGCAGATTCGCTAGATTCAGAAAGCAAAAAGAACGAAGAAGAACCTGTAATGTCTGAAGATTCGCAGCCTGCAGAAGAGGGCGCTTCTCAAAGCAATGGCCCTGTCGAAGATAAGAACTCTACTACTCAACCGTAACAGATTTTGCCAGGTTTCGAGGTTTGTCGACATCACAACCCCTCAAAATTGCTGTATGGTATGAGAGCAGCTGTAAGGGTAGAATTGTCAACAACGGAGAAAGGATTTCAGACGATTCGGGCACTTCTAGAACGGCATCTGCCAGACTTGCCAGTTCGTCATCACCTTCTGTCACTATTGCGAAAACTTCACCATTGCGTGCCTTGACTTCCTGCAGGTTTGAAATGAGCTTTGTGCGCATTTCGCCTTTGGGGGCAACTACCACAACCGGAACTTCTGCCGAGACAAGAGCAATGGGACCGTGTTTGAATTCACCTGCTGCATAACCTTCAGCATGTATGTAGGAAATTTCTTTCAGTTTCAGAGCGCCTTCAAGGGCAGTAGCATGGTTCCATGTACGGCCAAGGAATAATACACTGTTGCGATTCTTAAGACGCTCGGCTATTTCTTTTATCTTAGTTTCGTACTGAAGAATTTTACGCATTTTGTCTGGTATTGTCTTCAGTTCTTTGATGAGATCGCGCTTCTCTTCACTGGTCAATAGCCAGGAGATATCTGCAACATGATAGGCAAATAAAAGCATATGGGTAAGTTGGGCCGTATAGGCTTTTGTCGAGGCTACCCCGATCTCTGGCCCTGCCATGAGATGAATCACTCCGTCAGATTCTCTTGCAATTGTTGAGTTGATGTTATTTACAAAAGAGAGTACTTTGAGAAATTTTGATTTAGCTTCTCGCAATCCCGCTAGCGTGTCTGCCGTTTCTCCTGATTGAGAAATGCCTATTACCAGGGTATCACCACCCGCGACCGGGTTACGATATCGGAATTCAGAAGAGTAGTCGGCATCTGCCATCTTTTTGGCAACCTGTTCCAGGTATAATTTTCCGATCATACCTGAATTCAGAGAAGTACCGCAGGCCTGAATAATAAATCGGGCTACTTTTGAAAGATATTCCCGCGGAAATTTCAGCTCAGAAAACTCTATAGTTTCATTATTTACGATGCGTTCAGCAAGAATTCGCTCGAGCATTTCAGGTTGCTCGTAAATTTCCTTGCGCATGAAGTGCTCATACTCGCCCAGTGAAATATCTTCTAGTTTGATTGCGACCGGCTCCATGAATGCGTTAATTTGTGCACCAGGTCGATCAAAAAGGTGAATCGTAGAATCAAAATAACCCCATTCTCCATCATTTAGATAATATGCCGATTTTGCCAATGGTACAAATGCAGGCACGTCGGATGCCAGGAGCAATTCTTTTTTCCCAGAAAGATTTTCTCCCTCGGCAAGTATTAACGGTGCCCCATCTTTCGCGAAATAGACCCGATCTGGATTTTTCTCGCCAATCATTGCAATAGCATATTTTCCATCAAGACGGTGCAATGTTTTTACAAATGCTTTTTCAAGGTCAAATCCCTCTTTGACATATCGATCAATCATGTGCGGCAAAACTTCTGTATCTGTTTCGCTGATAAACATGTAACCTAAACTCTTCAGTTCAGTTTTTAATTCCAGATAGTTTTCAATGATACCATTTTGGACAACTGCAATCGTTTTATCACGATTCATATGAGGATGTGCATTTACTTTTGAGGGTTCACCGTGAGTGGCCCAGCGAGTGTGTCCAATTCCTATATGGCCCTCTACGGGGTATTTTTTGATTTGTTCTTCGAGATCAGCAATTCTGCCCTTTTCTTTTATGATTGAGATTTCATTTCGATCAAAATAAGCAATACCGGCACTGTCATAGCCCCGGTATTCGAGCTTTTCAAGACCGACAATAAGAACCGAGTCAACCGCTTTGGGTCCAATATACCCAACAATACCGCACATTACTTCATATCTGAGTTATCGAATAGCATGTCAATTTGTTTCGTCTTTGAGATTGTTCTTTTGAGCAGACTCAGCACCAAGTCTTCTAGTGAATTCACGTAATTGTTCCAGGCTTGAAAAACCTTCACGTGCTTTTATAAGAAGAAAATTGTGAAAATAAAAAGATTCGAACGAAATTACCTCGGGATAGTTCAGAAAAAAGTCTTTTTTTAATTGAAATTTGGCAAATATTTTGATTCCGTAATCACGCAGATCCAAGTCGCTGACCTTTTCTTCGATAAGCTGTTGCAAATACTGCTCGATTGAGGCGAGTATTAAGCTTGTTAAAGAGACGTCGAGCTCGATAGCTGAGATTTTCAGGAAGGTCTGGTCTTCACCGTATAAACAAAGCTGAAACCGATGGTGGGAGCCTGGTTTAGATGCCCCGAAATTGCGTCTGTGATGAAATTCCGTAACAGACTCAGAAAAGGTACTCTTTTTATCGTCCCTTAAAGCCGTAAAGACACACCACCTCACAACCCATGAGAATGTCTTATTTGAACATTCTGCAGCGATTTTAACTCTAGACCAGACCTCCATGGGCATTCTAACTTCCCATATATGATCAACCTTTATTCTAGTTCCTGGTATCAAGCGATTGCATTTCATATCTGCTATATACCTGAAAAATGCTATTTTGTTTCACTGGAAAAATGTTTACTTTAAAAAATACTTGGCTTTATAAGACTATGTATTTGAACAGATGTGCAATTCATAGTTTTAGTTGGTTCAAAGGCGACCATAGTAATCTGTATAATATGAAAGAATGGGAAAGCTTACAAGTTTTGTGAATCCGGTTTAATTTTTGCTGGGTTTCTTAACTTAATAACCTTTGAGCTGAATAGAGCGCGTTGCAAATTGAGGTTAAAATGAGCTTGACGGATGAATTTTTTTTTAAAAGCTTCCTTCTATGAGCTTAACCAAACCTGTCTTCGACGATTCCAGCAGTAAATTCCGTGCGGTAATATCTTTTTCTACAATATTACTTACAGCATTGATCCTTTCATGTTCAAGTTTACAAAACATGATGTCAAAATATGCACCTGATATATCTCTCGCAAATACAGATATTGCAGGTATTGATTTTGAAGGGGTCGATATGCTCTTTACATATCAGCTAAAAAATAATGTGAACTATTCAACGACGATGAACAATTTGAAATTTGACCTTACCGCAGATGACAAACTGGTAACATCTGTAGATAGTCCCCAAAATGTAGAAATTCCAGCTTTAGGAACCACTACATTCGACATCAAGCACCGTATAAAATATACTGATTTTGCCGAAAATATTATGGGACTATTTAACAAAGATAGCTTTAATGCAAAGGTAAAAGGAACTGTTGGTGTTTTTATTAGCCAGACAATTGGATCAGTCAACATTCCTATTTCTGCCTCAAAAGTAGTTGAAATTCCGAAAATACCAGCAGTGAAATTTGATTCCTTTAATTTTAAATCACAAAATCTTGCCTCATTAAATCCCTCCGCGACTTTTGATTTAAATCTCAAAGTAAATAATAAAAACAGTTTTTTAGCAAACATTGCGGCTTTAAATTATAATTTTAGTGCGGCAGGAATGAATGTGGCACAAGGTGCGGCACAAAACATCTCGCTGCCAGCTGGGCAGGAAACTTCACTCTCAATACCTGTAACCGTAAAGGGCAAAGAGTTGATTAATATGCTACCTAAATTGCGTGATTTCAGCAACAACGGAGGCTATAACTTGAACGGTGCAATTGATGTAGGGAATAACATCAAAATTCCATATTCATTACCGTGATTGAGTTGAACATTGGTCCCGAAATCCGTTCGGGAACGATGTTAATGGGCCTGTACCCTTTTCCCGAATGTCGTTCAATCTCTGAAGCCGTTGAAATTATAAGCTCTCGCTACAGGGAGCTGGCTTTCGAACTGCATCCTGATAGAACTGGAATTCACGATTCCAGTATGGCTGAGCTGAATGAAACTTATGGTAATTTGAAAGCAATTGTACAATTGCATCCAAATGAATTCTGGAAAGAAATCAAATCTACCTTTAAGCCTTCTGAGAGTTTAAGTTCCTTTGAGCTCTATAAAGAAGCCAGCCGTGAATTTACCGAAGCACTTGAAAGATACTTCAAAAGAAATGATGCCATAGTAAATTTGAACCCGAATGCAGAAGAGTATGTAAATCTTTGTGTTCAACTAAAGGGAATTAGAAAGAAGCTTCTTCACTCGATTGAGAAAGAACCAGGTTCCGTTTTTAACCAGGATGCAGTCGAAAAGATTCGTCGAATCAATATCTGGTTAGGAAAATAAAGATTTACCTTTCATTTACTGGGAAAGCTGGCTATATAATATGATACACAGAAACCAATTAACGTAAGAATAATTTTTGCGGGAAAAAAATTTATGAAAAAGATAATTGTAGAGCCGAGTGTCAGTGTTAATAGACTGATTGCATATATTTTAATTGGCAAGGGTATTTTTTTTTCAATTCGCCATTTATAGACATATGGCCCAAACCACTTGTTTGTCAATATCCATATATAGAATTTTTCTGAACTTCTCAAAAAACAGGCTGCAGTCAAAAGTAAAAAAGGAGTGGTGGGTAGAACAGGCAAAAAAACTCCTACAATTCCCAATGCCAGACTTGTAAAGCCAATTAAAATTAAAAAAGCTCTGATGAGGGGGTTAGAAATTCTCGATTTTTTAGCCAGTTCTCGTGCTTCATTGATAACAGCTTCTCTGGGCTTTGAATCATTGTTCATTTAGGAGTAAAAGTTGATATTCGATAAGTGGTGCTTCGACCACCAGCATTCCCAGTACTGAAAAATTTCAGTTCTATAAGATGTTTTAAATCTCTCAAAGCAGTATCAGAAGAGCACCCTGCGATCTCAGCATATTCTGAATTTGCGATTTCAGTCAAGCCACTGCTGGCCATAAAATCAATCACCTTTTTCTGTCTATCGCTCAGTAGAGAGGTGTCGAGATTATCCAGTTCTTTATGTGTTGCGATTGCATTGTCAATGACGTGATTTCCTCTCGTTATCGCCTTAGTTATTGTATTAAAGAACCACTCTAACCAGGGAGAAATATCCATATCACCCTTCATAGTCTCAGACAGTACTGAAAAATAATTATCAGAATCTTCTAAAATAGCCTCTTGCAAAGGAATAGCCCAGGCGTTACCGCCACTGGAGCCCATAAGCTGGTGATTGGTTATGGCATGTGCCAGTACTGAATTTCCTGCACTAAACGGTGACAGAATCAAAAACCAAAGATGAGCTGTTGCAGCTTTCAAAAACATGTTAATTTTTGTATCTTTATTTAACCAGCCAAGAAATCTTTCCATTTCATATTTGACATTGAAAGCAGAGGGGATTTCCCACTCTGCTAGGCTTTCCCGTGATTTAGCGGACAGAGAATATGGCTTTTCACAAAGGTTTTCTGTTCGCCATTGTGCCACATTGATTTTCTGCATACTTGAATACCCGGCGGGAAAGAGGCCCGCATGCCAACTGAAGAGTTTTTCCCTGGTGAGTTCTGACTGATAAGTAAAACTTGCGTCTTTGAAGACAGTAGAAATAGGGATTGCGTTGAATTCAAGATCTTCTTCATGAGGATGTTTTACCGATTGCAACCGGTATAGTATGTTCAGGACCGAACTTTCAGACATTTCGATACCATGCAGTGCCTGTAATGAATGTACAGAATTTGCAATCGAAACCAAATGCAGTTGTTCTCGATGATCATTCTCGAGCAGCTTTAATTTTGGTATAAGCTGTAACCATGCCTTTTTCGCATTACTCAGTGCAGTCTCAATAGAGCTGCGACGGCTGCGAAAGCCGGGCCATTCTTCTGATTGAAATATTGCCATAGATTTAGGCCTCAAATTAATATCGGTCTTAAAGTGAATTGACTTGAAAGATCGTCAAGTTGAATTATTATTTTTCAAGTTTGACAGATCAATTCATCTCAACAGAAAGGTATATGAACGTATCTCCAATGCTTAAAAATTTAAAGTACATCTTTTTGAGTATAAGCTTTTTGCTGATTTTTACAACTTCCTGCCGAGAACATGATCACAACTCACACCATTCGATGGGTGAAAAAACGAAAATTACTAAATCCGAAGGATATCGTTTAATATTTGATCTGCAAAATATGCAGGAACACCAGTCTATGATGAAACAAATGAATCTTCAAATGACCCATGCAGACGATATTTCCCATATAATACTGCTTACTCCGGTGAATGAATCGAACATGTCAGTACTGAAAGAAGCAGATGTAGTTTTTAGTATACAGTCATCACAAAATGAGGTTCGCCAAGTACCAGCGAAAGTAATGCAGGGCGGAGGGATGTACCATTACTACCTTGAACTGAAAGCACAAGATGATTCAGCCTTAAAAGTGCAGGCGACTCTCAAAAAAGGACAGACTGAGCTGGGTGGGAAAGTAGAATTTACTCTTCATCCCTGAAATGGTAGTTACAGAGGTTGAAACAATTATACACTCTTCGCTCGAAGAAGCATTTGAGTATATTATCAACCTGGAGAACCATAGACATTACAACTACAGTGTACGCAGTGCAAAAAACCTGCCGAATAATGATTTACCGACTGCTGAACTTGAAATTTCTCTCTCAATTTTGAATTTTAAGGGTAGGTATACTGTTATTGACCTGGAAAAGAACAGAAAGTTTACAGCCGTCTGTAGATTACCGAATTTAGTGTTTGAAGATCAGTATTTTTTTGATAAGCGGGCAGAAGGGTTTAGTCTCAAAATTATTGATAAATTGCAATTAAACGGTCTGCTGAAGCTCAGTGAACCCATTGTAGGTTCTTTCCTCAAAGATGGTATGCAGAGAAACCTGCAAACATTAAAAAACATTCTCGAAAAAAATGAAACCAATAAATTTGAGCAGTGAACTTTTATCTGATTTTCAAGGTGAAGTAAAAATTGTACGCAGTTCCAGGGCTCGACATATCAGATTCACGCTTGAACCGTTTTCCCCATTACAAATTACCATACCCGCAGGTGCAAATCCCAAAGATGTTAAGGAAGCGTTAAACGCACGATCCCAGTGGATTCAAAATGCCCGCAAAAAAATGCAGGCCTATGAAAAAAAAGTTACTAATTTCAAACCGGGCTGCTCGTACAAGACAATGATGCATGAAATCAAAATTGTTCAGGGAAAAAGTCTTTCCTTTGAAGAAGGTTTTCCGACTTCAATAATTCGAGTTCCCGAAAAATCTGTTCAATCTGCACAAGTGCAAATTCGAAAATGGATTGAGAAGTTACTCTATGAAGAAGCAAAGAACTATTTGCCGCAAAGAACTTTAGAACTTGCTGATCATCATTCTTTTAAAACTGGTAAGGTATCTGTTCGCAATAATAAATCCCGCTGGGGCAGTTGTTCGGCGAATAATAATATCAGTCTTAATATCCATTTAATGAGATTACCTTCAGAACTTATCGACTATGTGATAATGCATGAACTTTGCCATATCAAGATAAAAAATCACAGCCCCAGATTCTGGAACGAACTCAGCAAAGTATTGCCCGATGCGCGTAAACTTGATAAAAGGCTGAATGCATTTTCAACAAACTGCTGGTAATATGAACTCTGAATCTGCTGCACCTTATCCCTCGGTTAAAATTTCCCGTCCCGCTTTAGCACACAATCTTCGACTTTTGCGCAGAATAAACCAGGGTTCAAAAATATTAATTCCGGTCAAAGCAAATGCCTATGGCTGTGGTATTCATGTTTTGTTACCCTTTTTTCAGGATGCACAGGTAGATTACCTGGGCGTGGCAAATCCCTTTGAAGGTCGAATATTAAGAGAAGGTGGTTGGGATAAACCAATACTCAATTTGGGTGGGTTTTTTCCCGAAGCGATTGACCTTTTTTCAGATTATCAAATTGAAATTTCTCTTACAGATCTGTGGCAAATCGATGCCCTGCAATCGCATGGGCTCAAGCATGATTGCCGATACCAGATTCATATTAAACTTGATCTGGGAATGGGCAGAATCGGTATACGTGATTCCCAAATCGACGAAATGATCAACAGGTTAAAAAATGCTTCACATCTAAAAGTAAAAGGCATCTTTACCCATTTTCCGTCTGCAGATCGACCGGGTGAAAAAAAAACGTTAGAGCAGATAGAAAGCTTTGAGAAAATTGCCAGTAAAATTATTCAGCATCTTTCTTTAAAACGTGAAAATGTTATTTTACATACAGCAAACTCATACGCAACAATCAATTATCCTGAGTCTCATTATGATATGATACGTCCCGGAATTCTTTTTTATGGGTATTTTCACTCGGTAGCCGATAAAAAAGAATTGGGAAAAAAATTTCCTTTTCGAGGCAGTGTGAAAATCTCTGCACGACCCATCAGTCATCGAAACTTACCTGCCGGTGCGGGAGTTTCCTATGGTTCAATTTTCACGGTGCCCCACGATGATTTCAAAGTCGGCGTATTTCCATTAGGCTATGCGGATGGCATACCTCGGGCTCTGTCGGGAAATAATATTTATTTTGGTGAATACCCTCTGTTAGGCCGGGTTACCATGGACCAGATTATACTCGGCGGTGATTTTAACGATACTGAATATGACTTGCTAGGTGGCAAAGGCTTGCAAATTGAAGAGGCCGGGGAATTTTCTGCATCTTTTTCCTATGAAATTTTATGCAAATTGGGCAATCGCTTGCGAAGAAGACTTGTCGACGAAGACTTCTAAGTAAACAAACAAAATGAAGGTCAATTTTTAAGCTACTCTAGACAGAGTTTCAATTCAATATAGACTCGACTGCTTTTTTAGAATATAACTTCAAAACGAAAAGTCAATACCTGCAATATCCAGCACGATAGCCAGCGATAGTAATGTAAGCCCTGCACCTGAGATTCTTGTGATAATGGTTAATGTTTTTTTGCTGAGCAAGTTTTTGATTCGTTTTATCAGTATCATCAAACATAAAAACCACAGCGTAGAGCCGATGGTTACCCCCAGTGCAGATGTGATATTTGACATCATATCAAAGTGCATAAATTCAAGAGTTCTTAAATACACTGCTATGCCCGTAAAAAAGACCAGAATTCCAGGATTAGTGGCATAGAACAGAATACCCATTAAAAAGTATCGTCTTTTGCGAGGGGTTCTTTGCAGAGATTCTGGTTCTTGCGGGTCTTCAACTTTACTTACTAATTCTTTTATTCCTAAGAATGCTAAGATCACTGCTCCAGATATTTTAATTGTCAGCACAAGATTTTCATTGAAGCTCATCAAAGAAACGCCAGATAAAGCCGCAAACATGTAAACGAAATCCATGATTGCAGCACCACAGCCGAGCATGAAACCGTAACGGCCGCCTACTCGAATCGTCGCCGAAATTAAACCCATGTTTATCGGGCCAACCGGCATCGAGCCCAGAAAACCGATTGTCAGGCCTATTAAAAATCCCAGCAAAATCCCTCCGGCATTTTAAGTTCTTTTGATGATTCACGCGCAAAGTTGAGCAGATCCTGTTGAATGGCTCTTCTTTCTGCAGCCAGCCAGATTTCACGGTGTACAATACTTTGGCCTGGCATCAGAGAAGTGTAAGAAGAGAGACTCTCGAGTTCAAGAACATTTTGATCAGTATAGACCTCAGAATTTGCAGAAAAGTCGGGGTGGGTGCCCTGGCTACCCGGTGGATAATATTTAACAAAATAGTGATTTTCACTTTGTGCCGCTAGAAATCCTGCTGCATTGAAATAGCCAATTTTGAAAGCTGAAGATTTATCAGGTGAAACCGACATAAAATCAGCATGGCTTGATAATCTGGAGTCTTGCAGTGAAGTGTATGGCCACAGAACGAGATTCCGATTCGGATTTAGACCCTGTCTTGGCTTATTTGGCATTGGCAAAACAGCCGAAAAATGGACGGGAAGCATTGTAATTGGCCATGCTGAAATTTTTACTTCATCTTTTGAGTTATTGATTAGTCTATGTTCAATGTGCCAGGTTGACGTTTCTTTAATACAAATCTCACGCATAAACTTTCTAGGTTTTTGGTCCCGCAACAGAACTGAGTTCTCTGAGAACTCGCAATCAATTCTCAAATTGTCTGGCTCATAGCAATCTACTTTATCTTCCGGGGCGCTCCATAAACGGTGGCCCCCATAGAGTTTAAAACTATCAGATGCATCCTGGCGATGTTCGGGAAAATCTTTGAAGATATTTTGATCTGCAATTAGAAACTTCAGTATGCGGGGGCCAAAATCTAATGGCAGCACAAGAGTCTGATCTTTGTTGAAATCGCCATTTCCTATAAGGGTTAACATTTCTCCCCATACAGGGTCTAGATGTCGTTCAATCTGCATTACATTCCCCAGTCACGAGGGTTTCGAAATTCGCGGTTTATAGTTCGCCGGGAAACTTTTGCTATCACCGGCATTTTACGCTTGAATTGAGAAAAAGAAACGCGCTTAAACACTTTTTCTACCAGGGCAGGATCATGTTCGCACTGCCTCAGTTTTTCTGCAATTTCACTGCGCGGTCTTGCCAGATCAATCCAATTGTACAAGATTCGGTCGGCGATATCATATGTCATTTGCAGATCAGCTTCATCTGTTTGTCCCTCCCAAAGATCGGCACTGGGAGGTTTGTTGATTAATTCAGATGGTACACCTAGAAATTTTGATAAAGCTCGTACCTGAAATTTATAAAGATCTCCCAATGGGTTAACTGCGCTCGCCATATCTCCCCACAAAGTTGAGTAACCGAGTAATCCCTCTGTTTTATTGCTGGTTCCTACTACCAATGCAGAATTTTGCGAAGATCGATCATACAGAATTATCATTCTCAATCTTGCCATAACGTTGCCTTTCTGCAGATTCGTTAAATCGCTGATTTGAGAGAAGTACGCATTTGCCATGGGCGTTACTTCAATTTTTTCACTCTTTACATTAAAATGATCACAAACCAGTTTTCCATGATCTTCAGATGACGGATTGCTTGTTTCATACGGCATCAGATAAGCTGTCACATTTTCAGCGCCAAGAGCCTTGACTGCGAATGCGAGAGATAAAGCTGAATCAATACCGCCGCTTACGCCAAGAACTGCTTTGGTTAATCCGGTTTTCTGTATCTCGGCACGTAAAATTTCAGTAATATGGGGTACCCATAATTCGCAAGGGGTTTCTGGTAAGGGAAGTATTTTTTCAATATTTTCAGGCATTCTTTTGTTCCCGAATATTTTTAGCCTGCAAAATCAAGTCAAGGTTTTTTGCATGAGATTCATTTTGCCATGGCCCCCCGGTTGTGGCTGAAGATGAAAAATCTGCATCGGTCAAACTGAAGAAAGAAAACTGAACTTCATTTTCGATGAGACTCTGTCCAAATCTTATTTCTCCCCCCGGTGCAGCCATAAAAGCTTCGCCCCCATAACGCACCCCATCTTCGCTACCAGATATATTGACATAGAAAAAAGCGGTACCAAAACTTTCTGCATAAATTGACAAACGTGACTGCCACATTCTTGCAGAGTGATGCTTATCATCAACAGACAAACCGCGAGCCGGCGATGCAGAAGGAACCAGTATTAAATCTGGTTTGGCGGCATGTACTGCATATGCCAAAGCCGGATGCCATGCATCTTCACAGATCAAGAGACCAGTTGCGCCCAGTTTGCCATCGTAAATACCCAGCTTTTCTCCTGCACTGAAATACCGAGCTTCATCGAACATCCCATAGGTAGGTAAATACATCTTATGATAGACATGGGCAATTCTGCCCTCTCGCAAAACGACCATGGAATTATAGAAATTGGAATTCTGTCTAATTGGGCAGCCAATGACTATTTCGGTGTGAGAAGAAAGTTTTAAAAGACCAGACCAATCTGCAGAATTCTTGAGTAGTGCACTTTCACTGACGAGATTTTCGAGCTGGTAGCCTGACACGATCATCTCAGGAAAAACGACCAGTTCTGCCCCTTTTTCAGCTGCGTTTTTTACTGCCCACTCAATGGTCGAAAGGTTTTTCGCGCATGCTCCCAGTTTGGGCGCGAATCTAACCAGTGCTATCATTCTACTTCGCTTTACGAATACGGGCGACAGTTTCTGCGGTACCCTTTTCAATCTCGCTTTTCAGCTCTGGCAATAGAGGTTCTACAGGGACATAGCGAAGCAATTGCTCGAATGCATTTCGCACTCGTTTTGATTCAATATAGTCGTCATATTCGGGTACAGATAAATCTTTACTTTTGACCGTTGCAATCAAGTAGCCGTTTTCATTGCCAATAAACTTGTTCATGCGTTCATTCTTAAATACCAGCCAGGCTTCAAGTATAAGCTGAAATCTCTTTTCTTTCGTTCGTTCATACCTGCCCAAGACATGAACTCCTGCAACCAGCTCTGCAGTAAATTGAGAGTTGCTTTCAGGTATAAAAATATTCTCTACCGGCCAGCTGGCAGCGATTCCGTTTTTGACATTTTCTTCGACTTCTTTAAAATTTGCGGGCAGCTGTTGATGTACAGGCCCCCCTTCATAGACGATGGCCGGGGTCTTAAACTTCTCAACCGGTGGTAAAGCATAGATTACCGCAATACTGCGACTGCGTTCAAAACCGTCGAAGACTGCTTTTTCCTGTGATGAGCCGCATGACAGAAAAACAAACTGAATGGTTATCAATGAGACCAGAAGAAAACAAAATGATTTAGTATTCATGCTTCGCATTGTGTAGAGTCATGCAGGCATTCGGGATGACAACAAAAAAAGGTATTGCTTGCCATATAATCTGAGCAGATCAATGTGCCCCATGAATATTCGGGAAGGATTTGATGGAAGTGTAGGGAATACACCCTTGATAAAATTGAGAAGCATATCGGAAGAGACGGGTTGTACAATTCTGGGAAAAGCCGAATTCATGAACCCGGGGGGCTCTGTAAAAGACCGGGCAGCTCTGTTCATAATTGATGATGCAGAAAAGTCGGGGAAGCTCAAACCGGGTGGGGTGGTTGTCGAAGGCACCGCTGGTAATACAGGAATAGGCTTAACCCATATCTGCAATGCCCGGGGCTATAAGAGCATGATTGTAATTCCTGACAATCAATCGATTGAGAAGATTGAGACCCTTCGTACTCTGGGAGCTGATGTTAAAACTGTACCACCTGCCCCCTTTGCCAATGAAAATAATTATGTGCATGTATCGAGAAGGCTGGCAGAAAGCCTGCCCAATGCAATCTGGGCAAACCAGTTTGACAATACATCAAATCGACGGGCTCATTTTGAAACAACGGGTAAAGAAATCTGGCAGCAGACAGACGGTAAACTCGATGCATTTACTTGCGCGACTGGTACCGGAGGGACTTTCGCCGGGGTTGCTGAATATCTCAAACAACAGAATAAATCCATCCGCACTATCGTTGCAGACCCAATGGGATCAGGAGTCTATTCATGGGTAAAGAACGGTGAATTTAAGTCACAGGGCAACAGTTTCAGTGAAGGAATAGGTATCATGCGCCTGACCAGGAATCTTGAAGGAGCCCCGATAGATGATGCGGTACAGGTCGACGATTCAGAAATGATTAACATTCTGTACAAGCTGTTGCGCAAAGACGGTATCTTTCTAGGTGGCTCTGCAGGTATCAATGTCGCTGCAGCGGTAAAGGTCGCCCAACAATTGGGCCCAGGTCATACTATTGTCACAATACTGTGTGATGGCGGCGCGCGCTATCAGTCTAAACTTTTCAATTCAGACTGGCAGAAAGAAAAGGGTCTCACTCCCGACCTGGTTGACTGATTTCAGAAAAAAACGCTGGCTGCCGATACTTAATGTATGCGTCGCGTTATCCTCATTCTGACGATACTTGCAGGAATTATTTTAGCTGCCTGCAGTGCCCCCAAAAAGTGGCAGGGGAGTCCCTATGTGGCTACGGGACCTGCTCAGGTGGCAAATGGTTCCTGGGACTTCTCTGAATTCAAACCCGGGATTATTCTTCCCAGCGCACAAAAAGAAGTCAAAGTTTTGCTGTATACCGGCAAAGCAGCAACGATTTCATCGAATGGATACCGGTTTAAATATGGCGCCAGCGAGAAACGAGGCTCAGGTAATTTCAGGCCCGATCGGCCGGGTACTTATCTGCCTGACGATGGTCGGTTTACCTTTGGCGGGAAAACATACCCCGGAAAGCTGGTTATTCTGCGCAAAGGTTCCCGTTATCAGTATATTAATCATGTTGATGAAACCGAATATCTTATTTCCGTAGTATCCCATGAAATGAGTCCTTCATGGCCCATTGAAGCATTAAAAGCACAGGCTGTTGTTGCGCGTACATATCTGTATCAAAGACAAAAAACTGCCGGCAATTCTGCTTATGAGGTTGATTCGACAACGAATTCCCAAGTTTATAAAGGCTTTGCAAAAGGCGATCAGAATGTCCGTAAAGCTGTGGCCGAAAGCCAGGGAGAAGTAGTAACCTATAAAAATGAACTGGCCCAGGTATTTTTTTACTCTTGCGCCGGCGGATTCACAGCAGCAGCCTCAGAGGTCTGGTCGGCAGATTTACCGTATCTCATTGCCCAGAAATCTGAGTACTGCAAAGGTGCTCCTGTCTATCGCTGGAATACAAAGTTTTCAAAGAAAGAACTAGAGGCAAAGCTGGGCATCCGCAATATTCGCAGTATTTCGGTCTCGGCCCGTACCCCATCGAGAAGAGCACATATGATCAAGATCGTAACCTCGAACGGAACAAGAACGATGCGTGGCACTGTTTTCCGCTCGAAAATGGGAGCGACCCGGGTTAAATCTACGTTATTTGGAATACGTATGCAGAATGGAAAAATAGCCATTGCAGGCAAAGGTTTTGGTCATGGGGTTGGCATGGACCAATGGGGAACCAAGTTTCTTGTTGAAAAACACGGGAAAAGTTATAAAGATGTTATAGCGCATTATTTTCCCGGTACCCGGGTTGATCGTAAGTCGGCCGGATGGACTCCCTCTTAAACATTTCCCACTGGTAGACTGAATAGAGCCTTCAGGTTTTTATTCAGGAACTCGAAATCAGATTATTGATTTTATTTTTCTGATTTATATTGAACGGCCATTGCCCCGGTTGCATAAAGCTGAGCAGAAGCAGTGGCTTCAACCACCCCGGTTTCAAAATCAACCAGTCGAATCTCAATTTGATATCGGTTTCCCAGATCTCTCAAGCTGCCTACGACCAGCAACTGGGCGCCCAGCATTTTTCCTGTTGCCTCATTGTCTTTCAACATTCCGCTTTGTGATAATTCAGTTTCACTAAGCATCGAATCTATTCGTTCGCGTTCAAGCATGCGCCAGCGTTCAGGCAAAAACAGTTTTTGCTGCAGACTGCCGGCAACTGCCTGACCTAACTCTGAAATTTTACCATTTGCATTTACTGGCGGTAAAATAGCGAGCAGTGGTTTGTCTTTTCGATTGGGAGCATGCTGCATCAATTGACTGGTGAGGTTCACCGATAATGAATCAAGATTTTTCTCTACCTTTGTAGATTCAGATCGTATACTGGAAATCTGGCCTGTTGAACGGGTTGCAAAACAATTATTCAACGTTAAGATTAGAATCACAGACAGCCAGATAGAGTGCCGCATCGTACAATTTTTGGAGTGAGAACAAAAATGCAACAGTAATTTAATCACTTTGACACTTTATTTCGCCGACCCATATTGGATTGAAAATGCGTTTCGTTTTAATTTTTCTGACTTCGAGTATTGCTTTATCACCTGCAAATTTATCAGAAGTTCTCGCCCCCTTAGAAAGCAAGTACAAAGCCAAGATTGGGGTTGCGGCACTAAAATTTGGTTCTCAGGATTTTCTTTTTCACCGGGAGACAGAATTCTTCAAAATGTCTTCAACGGTTAAACTGCCAATTGCAGTTACCCTTTTACACAAATCATCGATTGGTGAAATTGACCTCGATGAGCTGGTAGAAGTAAGACCCGATCACCTTTTACCCGGCAGTGGTAAACTACAGTATTTTGCGGGGCATCCCGGTTTATCGATAAGTCTGCGCAATCTTCTGGAACCAATGTTGATTATCAGTGAAAGTACAGCTTCAGATGTAGTGCTTGAAAAACTGGGTGGGGCAGATGCAGTTTCTGAATTTCTGGAAACTTCTGGTATAACGAATATTCATATCAATCGAACTTTCGCAGAGATCTTTATGGATGCCCGCGGCTATTCAGAAATACCGCCTCAACGAGAGCGCAGTCTGAACTGGTGGAATTCAGAGTGGGCGAAACTCAGCAAGAGCAGAGAGTTTAGACTAGCGCAAAGTGACGCCTACCATGGCGATGATCGGGATACAACAACGCCCAAGGCGATGCTTTCTTTGTTATTGGCATTAAGAGAGCATAGCATACTGCCTAAGAATGAATTTGGTTACCTTTTTCAGATCATGCAGAACTGTGAAACCGGTGACCATCGCATCCGCAAGGGATTGCCAAGGTCATACGTTGTCTCGAATAAAACCGGCACCTGGAATAATCTTCAGTATGAATATATGGGTGACGTCGGTTATTTCAAGGTTGGCGATGATACCATTCTATTTGCAGTTTTTGTCGAAACAAAACTGCCATCTGACTGGAAAAAAGGCCTGTACTCTGAGCCTATTTTCCCTGAAGTCGCGCGTTACTTAAAGCAATATTACTTTCCTGTTGTAGAAAAAAAGCCCTGAAAATTACTTTTAGAGACATCTCCTGTTTATCAAACGGTGACATGAAGTTCAAATTTTTTAACTGGCAGATAAAAGAGGTTGCATTAAAATCGGGAAAGAGTGTTAAACTGGGAATTCTTACCATTAACGCTCCCAATCTCAATGCCTTAAGCTCTCTGGTGCTCAGAGAATTGGTCGAAGCATTAGAATTCATCGAAAAAAATAAAATCAGAGTTTTTATTTTGACGGGTGAGGGTAAGGCCTTTGTCGCAGGTGCAGATATCTCAGAAATGGCAAATGCCGGGGTAGACCAGGCTGCCGATTATGCGCGCTTAGGGCAGCGGGTATTCAGCCGTATTGAAAAAATGAATGCAGTTTCGATTGCTGCAGTCAACGGCTTTGCTTTAGGCGGCGGTCTTGAACTGGCAATGGCCTGCGATATGAGAGTGTTTTCTGATGCTGCTAAAGTCGGCCTGCCCGAGGTTACGCTTGGCTTGATGCCGGGTTTTGGCGGTACGCAAAGGTTGTCACGCCTGGTGGGAGAAGGCAACGCGAAATATTTAACTTTGACTGCCGCTCGTATTGATGCAACCGAAGCATTGCGCGTTGGTCTGGCACAGAAAGTTGTGGCAGCAGAGAGTCTGCTTGGCGAATGCGAATCCATAGCCACCCAGATTCTATCTGCCGGACCTTCGGGGGTCGCCTCTGCTAAAAAACTGGTGCATTCATCCCTTGACTCTGATCTTGATTTTGGGCTTGAGTCAGAGGCAGTTGCTTTTAGCCAGCTTTTCTCAAACGGAGAAGCGAAAGAAGGAATTTCAGCCTTTCTCGAGAAAAGACCGGCAGATTTCAGTAAATTCTGATTATGAATCTGCTTGATGCGATTCGAAAAGAACAGGTTGCCAGGTTGAAAGAAACCTACCGTGATTTCATTGAATCCGAACAGTACTCAGCTGTAACAGATTATTTTTTTGATCAGATCTACGATACCCAGTACAAAGATAAACGCGATGAGGCCTTTACTCAATTGCATGAGAAGATGATGGCGGTAGTAGGTGAAAAGCGAATCAAGCGAGTCTCGCAGCTCAAAGAGTTGAATGACTTGACCGACGAGCTTGATCTCGATCTCACAAATCTTTACGCAGAAAAATTTCCCGGGCAGAAAGTTGAGAGAGAAAAATACGAGAAGTGCTACTACTGGCAAAATCGCAAAGCAGAGAGGGAACACCAGATAAACCTGCTGCATGAAACAACCATGTTTTTTCACAAGCTCGCACATATTCCCTTTCTGGGATTTGTCATCAAGCCAACCAAACTCGCAGCCAAAGCCATGGGTATTGAGCATCTTATGGATTTCTTTATGCGGGGTTATAATGCCTTTAAATCGGTAAAAGATGCTTCCCCGTTTCTCGATGCGGTAAGAGACCGTGAATTTGCCTATCTCAATGCCCTTGAATCCCGCTTCGGAAAAGAACCTTCTTAAGCTATGCACAAAATATTTAAATTCAGTTTATTTATACCCGGTACGCTGCTGGGTGTGCTTATCGCCCCTCCCTTGGGTTATGAATATCTTCAGAATGCACATGACTGGTTTTTTCCGCAAAACATTGAAACTGTATTTGAAGAAGAGAATGCATTCGGATGTAGATCTTGTGAGAATTTATCACCGGAATTTTTTGACCTGATAAAAAATGAAAATTATCAGGCTGCCCAGCAGATACTGTTGAAAAATATTGGGGGCAATCGCCTGAATCTCGCTGCTCTATACCATTTTCTGGGTGAGGGCAAAGCCAGAAACAAAGTACTGGATGATTTTCTTTTGAACCTCAACAAAAAGTCTAAAATCAAGTTATCGGCCATGCTGTTTGATCTGCGGCATCCTTTGCTTTGTGCTTATGACGATAAGATCTCTACTCAGAAAGAATCAGATGATCATTTGCTGTTTATGAATGCCCTTTGTGCAGTTTTGAAAAATGATGAGGCCGGGTTTACGTCGGCGCAGCATTCAATTCAAAATAAAGAATTGCGTCAGATTTTGAGTTTTGCTTTCTCTGATGCAGAAGGCCGGCTGGCGCTGGCAAAACAGAGTTTGCAGACGAATGAAACAGAGCAAGCAGAGTGCATCTCACAAAATAAAAGTTCCTGTTATCCTGCCTTCTCAGAAGAACGTCGTCTGCAGTTTCTCAAAGAAAAGGCTGAACAACCTTCGAGTCCCCGTAACTGGCAAAGTATGTATGTAAAAGCACTAATGGATGCCGGCGATGCGGATGCTGTAAGTGCGTTTCTGGCCCAGAGCAATGCCAACTGGGATAAAAACCTTATTCAGAAATTGAAACCTAAAGAGCCAGATAATCCCTATCTGTTGAAAATTGTTCCCCGCTAAGAGCTGCTAAAAAAGCCAATGAATACTCAATCGTCCCCGGTAGTAATCCCGGGAGGCTGGGGAAAAATGATTGTCCCAGCGAATAGACAGTAACCGTGGAATGTACTGCCAGTGCAGACCTATTTCTGCCCAGGAAAACCGACTGCGCATATCAATAATTTCTTTAATATGATCCATATTTTCTTTGATGTAGCCCAGGCGAATTGCCAGGTCGCCGGGGCTTTGCCAGGCGACCCTTAAATTAGATGTTGCCTCGCCCGTGGGAAAGGCCTCCCAGCGCAGGGTCCATCCGTCTTGTTTTTCGGAACCCGGTAAAACTCCCAGATAAAACCCGTTACGGCTGTGGTTTTTCATAGTCAGGTTGCGTGTGTACATATAGAGAGGGCTCTGAATCGGGCCGGTGTAGTCTCCTTGGGAAGAAGAAATCATTCCCGCTTCTGCTCCCCAGTTCCAGAAGGTAAACCAGAGACCTGACGTGATTCGACCCCGGGTGGTTGTATTGTGGAATTCCATAACAATAGAGTGGGCACTGCCCAGTTTGAACTGTCCCTGGGCGTATCCACCGGTGTGAATCTCAAGCCCCCCGCCGCCGATAAAATTATCAGGCTGAGGCGAATCGACATATAATAAAGGCAAGATCTTGAGTCCCTGCATAAAATAATATTTCGAGTTTTCGGCAGGCTGTATTTCGGTAAACATTCGCCATGGACCTCGTTCGGCCAGAGCCCCGCTTTCAATATGCAGACGGCTTTTGTCTGTAACGGGAATCGAAGCCACAAATCCTGATGAATAATATGGTGCCAGGGTAGAATAGCCTGCGAACAGGTAGCTCATATGGCCATGCCCTAAAGTCTGGGTTTGTAAAGGGGTAATTCCCACGAGCATGCCCTTGGCCGGGGTGCCGTGCCGATATTTGAGTTCTTTGAGCAATAACCATAGGGAATCAGGCAGGCGATAGTCAGTGTAACCTGGACTCAAGTCATCCGGGGTATACAAAGGATAAATCGGAACCCCGCGCTCGTTCATCAGTAGCGGCAATCTCAGTTCCGCTGAAAAAGCAGAAGTTTCCCGATTTCGTTCATAGCGTATTTCAGTTTCAATACCAGCGAGCAGGGTCTGGGTGCCAAAGCCCTGTAAAGTGGTTCCAGCAATATAACTGGTTTTGGCCTGCAATATAATATTTATAAACAGCGATGAGAAAATAATATAAGCTCTTATGCCCGGCACTATGCAAACTCTGATGGCACAGAACGGGCGAAAAGTATTTAATTATTTATGTTGATCGTTTATTTATGTATCTTCTAAAGGTATATGCGCAGACTCTGGATACTGCCGTTCTTGTTGACCGTCGTGATTGCTGCAGGCTGCTCAAATCTGGAACCAGAAGCAGTGAATCCGCCCGGGGGTAAGAGCTTCTGGGCTTTAAAAATTCGTCCAGGTTCAAATACTCCGTATACTGTACCGGCATTTTTTGTGGGTCAGAACCAGCATGTGGCTGTCTATCTCGAAGCAGGAAAAGAAGTTTCTAAATCTGTAATCGATAATCTGCTCAATGCATTTTCAAGTTCTATTGTTCCGGTAGAACATTCTGTCTTTGGCACACCTCTCGGTTTGAATACAGACGGTAGAGTTATTTTGCTTCTGCTTGATATTGATGATGGCTATACCCCGGGGAATGGATATGTTGCAGGCTATTATGATTCACGTAACATCTTTCGCGACAGCTCTGTCAAGGCCAGCTATGGTACCCGCAGCAATGAAGCTGAAATGCTGTATCTTGATATTTACCCAGCTGTAGCGGGCTCCACAGAGTTTCTCGCAACCGCTGCTCATGAATACCAGCATCTGTTGCAATTTGCCAAAAACTACCGCAATGACACTCTTGAAGAAACCTGGGTAGATGAAGGCCTCTCTGAAGTTGCTTCTGATTTGGCCGGTTATGGGCCCCAATCTGGTCGTTTGCAAACTTTTCGAACAAGTCAAACCACCTCGTTCGGGGGAATACAAGGTGATTCTTTAATTCAATGGAGCAATGAGCTGGCAGATTATGCTCATGTTTACGTCTACTTTCGTTATCTTGCAGATGTGTACGGTACAAATGTTCTCAACAAGGTTTTTAATAACACTTCAAACGGAGTAGCTGGATTACGTTCTGCGCTCAGCAGCGTGGGGGCAGCAACTTCCTGCGGGGGTTCAACCTCTGATGTTCTGGAATGCAGTTACCGCAATATGTGGGGCAGTATTCTGCAATTGACAACCTATGGCCAGTCAATGCGAGACTCAAGTACAGCCAATTTAAGCGGGGCTTTCTCATCTGCCTTGAATTTCACTACGATCTCGCCAACAGTGGCCACCCCATCATACACTTCGGCCTTTTCTTTACCACCAATGGGCTTTAAAACGTTTGGCAAAAGTTCCGGGAATACAGCGTCATTGGGATGCACCAGTTGTAATTTGACACTCGTTCAGAAACTGACCGGGACCAGCTTTGTAGTTTTTAATCATTCGAGTTCGACGTCGTCGGGTTCGACGAGCATTACCGGTGCACAGATTACAGAGGTACTGCCAGCCACTTCATTGTCTGTTATGGAATTACATAACATTGGCCCTAAGCTGCACTTTCGAGTCAATTTAACTGCCCAGGAAATGCATGCACTGCCACTGGCAGAACCTGCTGCTCCCGGTGACTTTGAAGAATAACAATTATCATTTATACTGCGAGACTCCGCACAATTCTTAAAAACTACCCCTGCACCAGAAATGCACTGCGCCAAGGGGCGGGGTAATCTTCCATAGTTCTTGTTTGGTCTGACTGCAACAGGTGTTCTTGCAGGCTGTTGACATCTGCCCAGGCAGTACGCCTTTGCTCTGCCAGACTTAAAGGAATGTTGTGCAGCAGTTTTACATTTTTGAAACCTGAGCGGTACAGCCAGTTCTCAAGGCAGGCTGCCGTCGGCAAAAAATACATGCCCGATGCTCCGCAATATTTTTTTCGAGGGAAAAGTGCGACGGGATCATCCCCTTGTATGCCCTGGGACTCTATCAAAGCCCAGCCTTTCGGTTTCAAAGCACCTCGTATCGTCTTTAAGAGTTCCAGAGGGTCACTGTGATGATACACGATACCCATGGCAAAAATAGCATCAAATGTGCGGGGGATATAATGCAGGGTCTGCCATCCGCCCAGGTCAAATCTTAATCCCGGTTCCCGGGCAAATATTTGCACACTTTCAAACGCCCGCTTAAACTTGCGGGTGGGGTCAAGACCGAGTACCCGACTGGCACCGGCTTTTAAGATCTTGAACAGAAAATAGCCATTGCCGCAGCCTACATCACAAACTGTTTTCCCGGCCAAATCAGGTAACTCTGGCTCAATTCTGTTCCATTTCATGTCGCTGCGCCATTCAGCGTCAATGTCATGCCCGAAAAGATTAAATGGTCCTTTTCGCCAGGGTGTCAGTGAGAGCAGATACTCATGCAGAGCATTGTGCTCATCAGAACTGAGATCTTCTGCCCGCCCGATTTCAATGGCATTTCCAGAGTAGTTTTTATAAGTCGGATGGATTTTTCCGAAGAATGATGAATACTCTGTAAATTGCTCATTCTCACCTTCGAAAAGTTCATTTAGGGGGCCCAGGCTTTCTGAGATTTTCTGCAAATTTTCGGTAGAAATTTCGGGTAAAAAGTTCTGCAGACTCATTTCACTGCCAGAAATAAAACGAAGTTATACCATTTGAAAGCGATATTGACTTTGCTGAAACCTGCATTTCTCAGCATCTCGATATTTTCATCGAGACGATAGGGAATCAGTACATTCTCAAGACTTTCTCTTTTGCGGGCAATTTCTAATTCGCTGTAACCCTCGCGTTTCTTGAAGTCGTAATAGAGATCAACAAACAGCCTGGAAATATCTGAATGATCTTCGAGAACTTTTTCTCCCAGAATAAATGCCCCTTCTTCAGGCAATGCTTTGCAGATCTTTTCGAGCAGGGGCTGTCTCTGCAGCGGCCTTAAAAATTGCAGTGTAAAATTTGAAATGAATGTTCCTGCATTATCAAAATCAAATTCGGTGATATCGCCCTGTTTAAATGTTAAATTGCTTTTTCCTTGCGTTTTACGCAGTGCTTTCTCAATCATAGAGGCAGAGTTGTCAATGCCAATATATTCAAATTCGTCGGGCAGAAACGCTTGGGCAATCTGTAGTCCCGTCTCACCGGTTGAACAGCCAAGATCATAAATTACTTTCCCGGATGGATTGTACTCGCGGGCAAG
>JAGRNJ010000006.1:31998-89399 GCA_020440825.1 Leptospiraceae bacterium
CGACACTCATACGGGTGATTTCTGAATAGAAAGGAACAGAACGCTGTAGCATGTCTTCAAACTGTGCAGAGACATTTTCATCAAATTGAAAATCAGAAGCCCTTTCTTTTCTGCTGCTCAATGGACTATCCCATCGGGTAGAGAATTTCAGCATTTATTTTATCAATTTTTCGCATTACTTCATCGGTTAGAGTTACATCTTTCGCTTTCAGGCTTTCCTGCAGCTGGGCGAGGGTATTGGCCCCGACAATTGTTGAAGCAACGAAGTCATGTGCTTTACTGAAAGCAAGAGCAAGTACGGTTACTGACATACCCGCCTCGTCGGCAAGCTGGCGCAGACGATTTGTGGTCTCTAAAGTCTTGGAATTTAAGAACCGGTTTGCCATTTTTCTTTGTCGTTCTTCTGTCATTTTGGCATACCGGCTGAATCGAGCATTCTCTGGCAGGGGATCATCATTGTACTTGCCGGTTACTACCCCGCCGCCGAGCGGTGAGTAGGGTAACAGCGAGACTTTTTCTGCCCTTGCAGCCTGTGCCAGTTCATCTTCAAACCGGCGGTTTAAGATACTGTAATTATTCTGTATAGATTCATAGCGCAATGTACCGATTTCGGCAGCAGTTGCCAGTGATTTCATAAGTCCGTATGTGTTTTCGTTACTGCAGCCGGCATAACGTATTTTGCCTTCATTAGCAAGTTCATCAAGCGCATAGAGTGTCTCTTCATAGCCGGTGCCATGGTCGGGCCAGTGGGTCTGGTAAAGATCAATATAGTCTGTCTGCAGACGAGTCAGGGAACCTTCGATGGCGGTACGAATATGATGTCTATCTAACGAAGTTTTGCCACTGCGAATAGGAGGTGAGAACCAGCCATGTCCCGGGCCGGCGACTTTCGTTGCGAGAATCACACTGTCGCGTGGCTTTGTTTTGAGCCAGCGACCGACAATTTTTTCAGTTTCATTTACATAGGAAATATCGGGAGGTATCGGGTACACTTCTGCAGTATCGTAGAAATCTATCCCCTGTTCATACGCATAATCAAGAATTTTAAAGGCTTCGTTCTCATCGCAGGTTGACCCGAAGGTCATTGTACCCATACAAATCTCTGAGACCACCAGCCCTGTTTTACCGATTCTTCTTTTTTTCAGTTCTTACTCCCCGTATTCGGCCCGGTTTGGCCCAATAATTGAGCCAGTGAAAAATTAAGAACGGGCACCGATATCAATATAGTCCCGCTGAACTTTTCCTGTGTATATCTGCCGAGGACGGCCAATTTTGGTTTTGGGGTTCTCGATCATTTCTTTCCATTGACCTATCCAGCCGGGCATGCGACCTAAGGCAAACATCACAGTAAACATTTCTGTAGGTATATGCATTGCGCGGTAGATGATTCCCGAATAAAAGTCAACATTGGGATACAATGATCTTTCTTTGAAATAATCATCATTTAAGGCAGCCTGTTCCAGCTGCATTGCAATTTCAAGCAGCGGATCATGAATACCCATTTTTTTGAGAACTTCATCTGCTGCTTTTTTTATGATTCTGGCCCGGGGGTCGAAATTTTTGTAAACCCGATGACCAAATCCCATAAGGCGGAAGGTTGCATTTTTATCTTTGGCAAGATTTACATATTTCGCAACGCCGCCGCCGTCTTTATGAATCTGTTCGAGCATTTCGATTACTGCCTGGTTTGCCCCGCCATGTAAGGGTCCCCACAGGGCACTTACCCCGGCACTGATGGTTGCATATAGATTTGCCCGGCTTGAGCCCACCAGTCTCACCGTTGAAGTTGAACAATTCTGCTCATGGTCAGCATGCAAGATGAGAAGCAGATCGAGGGCGCGTTCGACGACAGGATCAATTTCATATTTTTCGGCAGGCACCGAGAACATCATGTTCATGAAATTCGCAACATAGCTTAACGCATTGTTTGGGTATATGAAAGGCTGGCCGATTGACTTTTTATAAGAATAGGCAGCAATCGTCGGGGTTTTGGCAATCAAACGATGGATGGAGATTTCCCGGTGTTCAGGATTCAAAGGATCAGATGAATCAACATAGTAGCCCGACAAGGTATTGATCATAGATGACAAGATTGCCATCGGGTGAGAGCTTTTTGGGAAGCCATCATACAGACGTTTAAGGTCTTCATGTATCATCGTATGACGGGTAACAATATGTGAGAAGTTATCAAATTCTTTCTGGTTCGGCAGTTCGCCGTATATTAAAAGATAGGCTACCTCAAGAAAGGTTGATTTTTCTGCCAGCTGTTCAATTGGGTAACCACGATACAGTAAGACGCCTTTTTCCCCATTGAGGTACGTTACTTCACTCAGGGTTGCGCCGGTGTTGACATAGGCTTCATCGAGAGTTACCAGGCCGGTTTGTGCTCTCAATTTTGAGATATCGATGGATTTCTCACCTTCGGTGCCTACCACGATGGGAAACTCATATTCTTTTCCTTCGTAGGTTAATTTTGCAGTGTCAGCCATTTATGTTCTCCTTAGTCAATCAACAACGTGGTCTATTCGTCACAAATTCATTCTTTTTTCAGGTTTGCAAGAGAATTTCGATTCTATTGTCTCAATAATGTCATAAAGTATTAAAAATCGGTCCCGCTTTCAGATATTTTTACGAAAACAGTGAAATTTAGTAAAAAAATGACAAATTTACTCAGGTAACGGGATAAATTCTGTTTCGTTTGGAACAGCGGGAAACTTGCGCTGTTGCCAATCTGTTTTTGCCTGCTCAATCTTTTCTGGTGAAGAAGAAACAAAATTCCAGAACAAGTGTCTTTTTTCGGGAAAAGGGTCTCCGCCAAAAACCACCAATCGACTTTCGAGTTCGCTGGTCATCTGCAGCTCTTCTTCTGGTTCGAGAATGGCGAGATCTCCTACCTGTAAAGTCTGCCCTTTAATTTGAATCTGCCCTATACTGACATAAACCCCGGTCTGCTGGCCCTTTTTTGCCTGCCAGCGAACTTCTTTACCGGCCTGCATTTCAACATCACAATAGAACAGCGAAGAGTAAACCTTTACCGGCGAGAGCTGATTCTGGTATTCACCTGCAATAACTCTCAGGGTGACCCCATCGTTTTGCGAAACCGGAATCTGGTCTGCCTTATAATGAAAGAACTCAGGTTCAGTCTCTTCATGTTCTTTAGGCAGGGCAACCCAGGTCTGAATACCCTGTAGTGGCATTGAGGTTTCAAACGGAGCCGAGCGTTCGCTGTGTACAATTCCCTTGCCGGCCGTCATCCAGTTTACCTCAAACGGTTTAATCTCAATTTCTGTGCCTAGACTGTCACGATGCAGAATTCCGCCGGCATATAAATATGTGATTGTGGCCAGCCCAATATGCGGGTGGGCGCGTACGGTCATCTCTTTGCCTTTGACAATTGTGGTGGGACCAAAATGATCAACAAACACAAACGGGCCTATCGATTTTGTACCAATCTGTGGAATTGCCCGGCGTACAAAGAAATTGTCTCCCAGATCTTTACTGTGCGCCGAGATTATTTTCATGTTAAAATAATATGTTCAATTCATCTTTTCGACCAGTAAATGTAGTCAGCATTTTTACGAATGCAGATTGAGCAATTGCAAGCAAGATATTTTAAATTTCAGGATCAATTTGCGTGAGTAAAGGTCGCGTCATTTCAGATAAACTGATTTTCTGTTCGCCTTTAGCATTGAAGTTTTCAGAGTCAAGCCATTGTGTATACATTTTCTTGAGAGGGTGCCATTCATGATCGAGAATTGAGAACCAGGCAGTGTCCCGGTTTCGACCCTTAACTACCATTAGCTGGCGAAAAGTTCCTTCATAAGAAAATCCGAATCTCTGCGCGGCTTTTCGCGATGCTTTGTTCAGGGCATTGCATTTCCATTCCAGTCTGCGATAGCCGAGTGCAAAAACATTATTGATCATCAAATAGACAGCCTCGCTGGATAATTGACTTCTTTTTATTTGATCTGAAAACTTTACATGACCCAGTTCGATTGAGCCATGAACGGGATCGATACGCAAATAGCCAAGATGGCCAACGGCACTTCGGCTTTCCGGGTTCATAATTGCATACATCTCTGTTTCAGGGGAAGCAGAGACTTCTGACAGCCAGATTTCAAACGACGACTTGTCTGGGAAAGGGCCATAGGGCAAATAAGTGTAGTCTCTGCCAGTTGTATCCTGCAGATTCAGCACAAAGAGATCTTTACCGTGCTGTTCTAAGGTGAGGGGTTCAAGGGTGCAGTATTTTCCGGTCAGTGTTTTTTGCGGGGGTCGAATTGTGCCTCGCCAGTCGGGTACAATCTTGCCAACCGGCATTTGATTTTCATCAAGATCGGCTTCGAGCATAAGCAGTTTTTGTTTCGTAACTTCTATTCGTATAGCAGTTTTTGAATACGGTTGATTTATTTTAGTAGAAAATTGAGTAAATCAGATACGCAGCAGTTTCTCGTAAGATGGAATATATATCACGAAGTTCAAAGTACCGGGCATATGATGTCTGTACATTTAAATAACCGAGCTTGTGTGCAATGAGTTTTGAGCGAGGTAGATGAAAATACTGGGAGATGATATTCAGATCAGTATCACGACTCATAAATTTGAAATTTTGTAGATTGAGAAAAGATGCATAAGTATTCACACCTTCACTGTCTGTAAAAATGATTTCTTTTGGGACATTTTTTTGCATCAGATATTCTTTCATTTTTTCAGCCTCATCAAAACCAGATTTGCCAATGCCTCCGCTCACAATAATTCTTTGTAAACATTTGTTCTGGTAAAGTGTAACTGTTCTATCAAGTCTGGCCTGCAGCCGGTCGGATGGCTCACCGCTTTTTAAGACTTCATTGCCCAAAACGAGTCCCGTTCCCGGCTTGCACGGCTCTTCTGTGAGCCCTTTCATGACAATGAATAATGCAAATAAAAGCTGCATGGCTAGCAATGCAGCTGCTAAAATAAAAAATTTAACTTTCATTGTTGTGATCGACAGTTACAACAATTTTTCCGCCGGCTGAGTTAGAATCCATACATTTATGGGCCACCGGGTTCATGTATTGCCCATGCGTGCATTGTTTGTTCAGTCATTTTCGGATATTTCATCAATTATCTGTAAACTTGCAAGTGAATTTATTACATTCAGTAGCATCTGAAAAAGTCCCTTCCTGCACTTTTTCAGAGATTCCTTAAACTGTAAATCTGACGTGGGTGCAGAAACAAAAATACTGTGCGCTGGTTATGGTGCGAAGATGTTTTATTTGAAAACTTCATTAAAATGCCACGTGCAGTATAATTTACTATAATTATAAGATTAGTGTAAGGCACTACAAAAATTTGAAAACTCCGGAGATATTATGTCACAGCCCCAAATTGCACAAAAAAGTCCCTATATGATTGAAGTCAGCACAGGAGAAAAAAAAGCCTGGTGCAGTTGCGGATATTCATCTAAACAACCCTTTTGTGATGGTTCCCATGCACGAGAAAAAACCGGTATGAGTCCTATGATTTGCGAGATGGCAAAAACCGGAAAAGTCTATTTCTGCGGTTGTAAGCAAACAAAGAACCCGCCCTATTGTGACGGAACTCACTCTTCTCTAAGTTAAGTAATCCGGCCGAGATTCTTACCACGTTAAGATCAAAGAAAAAAAACAGCGTATCGGCAGGTAAAAAATTTTGTTTACATTAGAGTAACGTAATTTATGCACGGGTATGAAAGTGAAACATGCTCTTATTCTATTCAGTATATCATTATTGACGTTACTATTGGTTCAATGCAGCCCTAAAAAACTTGCCCCTGCAGATGGGATTGTTACTTTTAAGCTCGGTGAGTCAAATCTTGTGCGAGAAGGGAAAACCCTGCCGGTTGAATTGCAGACCGAGATTCGAGCGGGAGATAAGATCATAACCGCAGAGAAAGGGGTTGTCATTATTGTCTTCAGGAATAACTCTGCTAAAATTGAAATTCAGCCAAATACAGAGTATACGTTAGACAAGTTCGATGACCAGGAAAGACTAATGACTATGACTAAAGGGAATGCATGGTTGTGGTCAGAAAAACTGCAAAAGGGCAGTAAATTGCAGATGCGAACGCCCAATACAGTTGCGGGTGTACGTGGGACTAAATTCTTCACTTTCAACATGGGAGAGATCACCGGCACTTGCCATTGTGAGGGTGATGTTGAGTTTTCGAATAAAAGCGGTAATTACTCAGGGGTGCACCATAAACACTATATGGTGTTTGTGAAAGAAAATAAGACAGTTGCCTTGACAGACAAAGAGCTTGTTGCCATGGGTTTCCCCATAAGAGAAGAGCACCAGCATTCTCTGTTAGACGATTCTCCGTTGGGACCTCATAAAGAGGACATGCCGCCTGAACTTATGGAAAAACTGATGGCTCATTTGACAAAAGAGTTTGATAAATAAATTAATTTTTATTCAAGGATTAGTGAATGTGAGTATTAGAAATAGCTCAAAGCAACGGATAGAATGCCACTTGTGTCCTTTTTTGAGCTCTAGTGACCCGTAGAACTGTTGTTTTTATCAACTTTAAAAGAAAGCGCGGTTTAATTGTCTTTGCCGTGTTTATTGTTTACATTTCTCATTCAAATTTCGAGTTGCATCAAATATGACATTGCAAGAATTTACCCAGATTTTTCCAGAGGCGCAGCATTTCAAAATTAAGAGATCAAAATTTATTTTTTATGAGGGAGACAAACCTGCCTATTGTGACTTTCTGATTTCAGGCAATGTACAGATATTTAAATACGACAGTAATGCCAACGAAATCACCTTGAATTATTTCACAGATGGGAGTATTATTGCCGAATTGGCAGTAATCGAAAATATAGAGTATCCTGCAACTGCAAGATGTATTTCAGATGTTGAACTTTTACGGTGCCCGATATCAGAATTCCATAAAAAATTGAAAGAAAATGTAGATTTGAATCAATTAATCTTGAAATCACTTCTCGAAAAAATGAAGATTTTGAATTTAACAATAAATCGTACATTGACCATGGATAGTCTGCAACGAGTGTCGCATTTTTTATATCACTTTCCATTAGATACCTGTAATTTGAAACACCACCAGATTGCCTCAATGCTGGCCTTGCGACCAGAAACCTTTTCCAGAGCATTGAAAATACTAAGAGAAACCAATGCGATTGAAGTTGAAAAAACCTGCATAAAATTATTGCAAAAAGAAAAATTGATAGAATTTTTCTGAAGTTGTCTTGTAGTAACTCAAAAGGAAAGGCATTTTTTCGAGCGACACTTAAAAGAATGAAAACAGCGTTCCGTACCTGTGCATTACACCGGTGATTACAAATGCCACTGAAAGAAATGTGACGATCGCAATATGAACACCCATTGTTCCAAGATTTTCTGCACTTAAGTGCGGAATAATTCGAAGTCGAGCATTCAAAGCAGTAAGCGCAGTAAGTATTAACAGGCATAATTTAACAATCAATGTATTAGAAGCAGGGGCTACCCCTGATAACCATAGTGAAAGATCTGGTAAATTTATGTAGACCAGAAGTAAGCCGGTTAGTATAAGAATAGCCAGTGATCCCATACCCAGGGGTTCATAAGCCTTTTCAAAAGTTATGACAGCTTCAGGGTTACCAGTTTTGTAGGCGGGAAGATAAATTCGAAAAAAAAGAATTAAATGTCCGCCCGTCCAAATTGTCGCAGAGAGAATATGAAATAGTATTAAAATCAGGTACATTTATGTTTTCCTGTGTAATCAATCATGCATTTAACAATAGTAATATCTCAGGTAAAAATTAAAAAGCCACTTGAAAAAACAACGGCAAAGCAGAGACCAAGCGCTTTCCAGAAAATATGAGCGTGTCGTACTTCCATAAAGTAAAAGGCGATTAAAATAAATTTTACGACAGATATGACTAATATTGCAGATAAGAGATTTTCTGTCTTTGACTCAAGCAGTGCATAACCAGTGAAAACCAGAGCGATGGCAAGTAGCCAAACAATCAGGTTTGTTCTAAATTCATTTTCTAGTTTTAGTTCTTGCATTGGTGTACCTCTTATTTCAGCAAATAAAAAACAGGGAAAACGAATATCCAGATGAGATCACACATGTGCCAGAATACACTCGATGACTCAATATTTTGTAGGTATTCTTCTGTGGCAAATTTATTTTTAAGTTCCAGAAGCATGGCCAGTAAGATACCCACACCGGTAAGTACATGAATGTAGTGAAAGCCTGTGATGAGCCAGTACATTGTATAGAAACCGCCAGCTTGAATGCTTGTCTCGGCCCCGCTTTTACCATAGTATTCAATACCTTTTATCAGCAAGAAAATGAACCCGCCGAAAATTGTTAGTGACAGCCAGCGAAAAGCCGCTTTTTCGTTACGACTGCGAATAGATGTAATGGTATTTGCCATAAACCAGCCGCTGGTTAACAGTATGGCAGTATTCAAAGTACCCACGAGAGAGTTCAAACCCTGTGCCGCTTTTGCGAATTCTGTGGGATTCTGCGACCGTTCGTATAAAAAAACGAATAAACCGGGAATGAATGTCAACAGTTCAATAGTTATAATGATCCAGATTAGCATACCACCGGGGGGATAATAAAGGTTATTCAATTTCATACTCATGATAAGTCTCTCTCAATTTTTGTTGTTGCGTCGCATGGCTTATTTTTTCCCGGGTCATTATACTGTACTGGTGGCCTTATACCCTGATAAAGACTGCCTGGTTCAACCTGCGATTTTTTAAGTCTTTGTTCATTCTCTGACTGTACTATAAAAAGATTAGAGGGTAAATGATTTAAATCATGGCCTTATCTCAAAAGCTGTTTACTTTATAGTTATGAAAATTTTATATTCCGGTCATCCGTTCTGGTTCACTGCTTTTCGCCCATTTTTTTTATTGGCATCACTGCAATTTGCTCTATTCTTAATTCTCTGGGTTTTCAATTACACTCAGTTTTTAAGGCTAGAGGTTTTACATTCTGGCCTTGTCTGGCACATGCATGAAATGATTTTCGGTTTTGCCCGGGCAGTGATCATTGGCTTTCTATTCACGGCTGCCCAAAACTGGACGGGGAAGAAACTCTTAAATGGTCGTATGTTACAGTTATTTGTGATTTTATGGATTTCTGGACGCACTGCATTTTTCATTCCGGGATTTTTAATCTATCTAGCGCTTGCGGCGGATACTGTACTCAATTTTACTGCCGTTTATCTGCTGGTGAAATTTTTATTTACCCCCGGGCAAAAGCATAATCGCATTATTGCATTGCTTTTTGCATACTTTTCAGCGGTACAATTGATTGTTCAAGCTGCATTGCTGAATTATCTGGTGCCAGAAAAAATCATCCATCTAATGCATATGGGTCTACTGGTTGTCGTTTTGTATGTGATGATCATAGCCGGCCGGGTGGTCCCGTTTTTTACAGGTGTTGTATTACCCGAGGCAGGTACGCGAAGGGTTGATCTATTAGAGAAAAACATCATGTGGCTCAGCTTGCCTATCCCTATACTGGAACTCTCAGAGGTGGGGGCTTTTGCAGGCGGATGGATTGCCGCAGGGTATCTTATTCTACTCGCAGGTTTGCATGCCATAAGATGGTTTTTCTGGCATCCCTGGAAAACTTTAAGCAAACCCATTCTTTTCATATTACATATCTCTTACCTCTGGGTTCCTGTTTCCCTTGTAGCCTATGCTCTGTTCATGCTGAAGATTGCGACCCCGGGAATCGTGTGGCATTCTTTTGGGCTTGGCGTGATAGCAATGTTCATTTTGGGCATGATGACCAGAGTCTCTCTAGGGCATACAGGCAGACCAATTGTAGCTTCTAAAAATGTGATGTTAGCTTATTTTTTGCTCGGTAGCGCAGTTTTGATTCGGGTGAGTGTCTCATTCTGGTCAAATGTCAACTTTGGCTATTTAGTATCAGGAGTATTGGCTTCGATTGCATTTTTGATTTTTTTTATAGAATATGTTCCTGTGTTAGTCTCTGCCCGACCTGATGGCAAGCAAATCTAACATTAGCAAGTTTCTTTCTGTGGGGTTCGTTAGTTTCGCTGTGCAAAGCGCAGAAATAAATCTACATAAGTTTAAATCTGCTCTGGTTTATTTTGCCACAGCTATAAAAAAATCTTCCAGAGAATCAAGGTATTGGTGAGGATGAGAAAATACTCTATAGTGTGACGCTGCCATCATTCTGGGGATTGTTGGCCGGGTGCCTGCAGCGATTGCCAGGGTGTATAATTGTATTCCCTGAGTGTTCATCTCACGAATGGCCTGTTTAACATCTTCTTCACCATAGCGGCCTTCATATTTATCATAATCATTGGGGCGACCATCGGTTAGTAGAATTATCCATCGTTTGCGGGCCCTTGAATCTTTTAGCAGTTCGGTTGCATGCCGCAGGGGGGGGCCTATGCGCGTATATCCGACGGGTTGCAGACTGCCAATTTTGTCACGCACAGATTGCCATTTTTGGTGCTCTTCTTTAATGATCACATATCTGTTTTGAATTCTGGTTCGTGAGCTGAAGGCGGCAATCTGGAAGGGAACACCAATCGAGTTTAATGCTTCACAAAAAATTATTATGCTTTCTTTTTCTATATCGAGAATACGAAGACCATCGGCAAACGAATCTGTCGATAGGCTTGTGTCAATGACAAAACTCAAGACAATATCTGAGGTAGTGTTGGTCTTGCGTGTATAAACATTCTCTGTCGGTTGCTTTTGTGCAGCCAGTTCTGAATAGCGGTCAACCAGAGCATCAAAATCAAAATCGTCTCCCGATGGCAGACGGGGTTGATTCATTTTCAGATTCAGCAAGTTTAGCATTTTTCGCTTCAATTGATTCAAGTCATGTTGCCTATTTTTTAATACCCTTTCGGCAAAACCGGTTTGTAATGTTTTGGCAGACTCTTGAAAAACATTGCAATGTGAGGTCTTATAATCTCGTTTTCGAAAATCCCATTCATCATATACAAACGCAATTCCCGGTTCATCTTCAGATTGCATTTCGAGATTCCCGACACTTGCTCGGTCATTTTCGAGGGTAGAGTGTACAGGGTCATCACTTCGAATATAATGGCGCAATTTTACTTCAGATAGTGCCTCGTCTTGTTCTGTCATTTCATCGCTACCGTCGAGATCCCGCCATTGTCCGTCAAATTCTTCGGCTGTTTCAATTTTCTCAAAGTTATGCCCTAAAGTGTACTGCTCTATTTTTTCTTTGTCAACCTCAAGAAGCTCCGCCTGGTCATATTCTGCAATTTTCTTACTTTCTGATTTTGAAGGGTGTTCTGTTTGTGCCTGGTCGGGGCGCGTGAAAAGGCCTTTCGTAGCCTTACGAGCAGAAGGTTTATAGCTTAGGTTTTGCAAGAATGAAAATAACGTATCGTAGTGTTCTCTATTTTTACTTTTAATATTTTTCAATGTTTTTGAGACCACAAGATAATCTGATCGATAACCCGGATAATCTCTCAGTAAATCTCTTATTTTTTGAAATAGCGGCCTGTAGCCTTTAGTTGGCCCCACAGGTTGGCTGTAACTGAGTAATAATATGCATAATTTTATATAATTTGCAGATTCAGGGGTACTGGCAAGCAGCGACATTTCATTGGGAAAGTAGAGATAACCATCGGCAATTCGCATGCCGGCAGGGATGGTTCGAATCTCGAGCATATCACCGGTAATAAGATAGAAAAGCCTTACTAAGTGTGCAGAAATTTGATGCACTGGGAAAACGAGAAACCCCTGCTTACCGGCATGCCTCTCTTTTCGAGTTTTCTGAAATTTTTGTACTGTCTTGGCAATTTTTCGAAATAGCCACTGATCCCATTCCATAGTTATAGAATCAAGTTGACCATATCTTGCAGAGCTTTGATAGTATCTTCATCATCACTAAGAGGCAGTACGATCGCGGTTCGGGCTGCAAGTCGGGGAGGCAACCCGTGTACAATCAGTTTTGCTGCTGATGTCAATAAGCGCGTTGAAACGGTTTCCGCTAGGCCTAACTCTGGGCGATCTCGTATGCGTTTTCCAATCTCGACTAATTTTTTGGCAATTCCCTTTTCTGCTTTTGTTTCAGTTTCAATAATTTCTATTTCAACAGAAGCTTCAGGATACTGAAAGTCAATACTCAGAAATCTGTGGCGTGTACTTGGTTTTAGTTCTTTAAATCCCCGCTGGTATCCCGGATTATAAGAAGCAACCAGTAGAAAATCAGGGTGTGCATTCAAAGTTTCGTTCAGACGATCGAGGAATAAAATACGTCTATGATCGGTTAATGAGTGAATGGCCACTAGAGTATCTGGGCGGGCTTCGGCAATCTCATCGAGATAGAGAATGCTGCCTTCCCTGACACCTGTGGTTAGAGGCCCATCTTGCCAGATGGTTTCTGTACCTTTAATGAGAAACCTTCCCAGCAAATCTACAGAAGAGGTTTCATCATTGCAAACAACTGTTATGAGTCTTCTATTCAGGCGGGTACTCATAAACTCCAGGAACCGGGATTTTCCGGTTCCCGTGGGGCCTTTTAATAGCACCGGGAGTTTTTGAGTCACAGCCGCATTGAATATTTCAACTTCTGAACCAATTATTCTATAATAAGGCTCTTTAGTATCGTTCATTTAGTCGTTACTTTCTCCTGGAGCAAGCAGGGCTTCGTCAGTAGGTTTTCCATGTCGTATAAAGTTATATATAAAAATCAATACACCGACAGTAAACAACGACGCAGCCAGCATCATACCGATAAAGTGAACTTCTGTTTCTTTTTGAGCGGCAAGAAAATCCATGCCTAGTTTTCTCTCAAGATATACCTGCGCGATACCGGCAACTGCTAAGGCCCCTGTCATGCCGACCATGCCAATATTTGTAGCCCAAAATGCAATGTATCCGCTCAGGTTATCAAATATTTTGCGACCGGTTAACTGAGGTAAAGCGTAAATGATTACGGCAAACACTAGCATGCCATACGCACCCCAAAAAGCCATGTGGCCGTGCATCGCCGTAATGAGAGTACCGTGTGTCCATTTGTTTACTTGTGGCCATGTATGCGCAAAACCTAAAAAGCCAGCTCCCACGAATGACATGATTGCACAACCGAGTGTCCAATACAAAGCCAGTTTGTTGGGATGCTCTTTCCCTTTTTTACGATACATATTGATTGCCCAGATTGCCATCGCTAGAAATGCCAATGGTTCAAGTGCCGAGAACAATCCGCCGACCATTAGCCAATATTTTGGAGTTCCAATCCAGTAGTAATGGTGACCTGTTCCGAGAATACCAGAGAGAAAGGTTAAACCGACAACAACATAAAGCCACTTTTCGACGACCTCGCGGTCTACCCCGGTGAGTTTAATCAGCAAGAATGCCAGAATTGCACCCATAATGAGTTCCCAAACCCCTTCAACCCAAAGGTGAACAACCCACCATCGAAAATAGGAATCCATTGTGAGATTATCAAAATAGATCATTCCGGGTAAATACAGTAGGGCAGCTGCAAGTAAGCCGAAGAAAAAAACGAGCTGTGTTGTACTATGTTTTTTGGCATTCCAGATGGTCATACCAATTAAGTACAAGAACAACAAAACGTTTAGAACAACCAGAAAATCGAGAGGTCTTGGGATCTCAAGAAACTTGCGACCTTCCCACCAGTTGAAGTGAAAACCAGCAACAGCAACAACACCCACGATAACCCATGAGATTAATTGTACCCATGCCAGTTGCGGCATGTGCAGTTCTCTGTCAGCTTCTTCAGGGATGATATAATAGGCGGCTCCCATAAAACCTGTTAAGAGCCACACAACCAACAGGTTGGTGTGAGTGGCCCTTGCTGTGTTAAATGGAATGATATCATGTAGGCCATCCATACCGATTCGGGCAAAACCCATAATGAAGCCATATGTAACCTGGAGTACAAGCAGCAACATACACACTGCAAAAAACCAGAATGCTATTTTTTGTGATTTAAATTTCATTTTTCCCTCCCTATGTTATTTAAGTTTGATGAGGAAGGTCACGATTTCTTCCCGTTCGGCATCTGTTAATGGCATCTGGGGCATCGCAGTGCCAGGCTTTACTAGTTGAGGATCTTTTATCCATTTATCCAGGTATGCCAGATCATATTTTGAGCCTACGCCGTCTAAGGCAGGGCCTACTACGCCGCCCTTGCCATTTAGTTTATGGCAGGCAGTGCACAACTGTGCAAATTTCTCAGGCGGCGGTTCTGATACTTTGGAAGAAACCGTCGATTCTGTGGCAGGTGGCTTTATGTTGGGTTCAGGCGGCCAGCCATTCGTGTCAATGTTGCCCACCCATTCTAAAAAAGCTAATACATTATCTTTCTGTTCTTCTGTAAAATTATACTGTATCATTTTTCGCTGCCCTGGATACATTGCCTGTGGATCTGTTAAAAATGTTTTCAGATATGTTTTTCCTTTTTGTTTTACAATCTTTGTTAGGTCAGGTGCATAATAGGCCCCTTCACCAAGAAGAGTATGGCAGCCCATACAGTTGTTGGTTTCCCATATATGTTTACCCGCTTTTACTTCTGCACTTAAATTTTGTGCGTTTGTTCTCTTACTCATCTGCCGCATGGTATCCCAGGTTAACCCTAGAAATACGGCACTGAATAAAAATGTCCCAACTAAAAAGAATAGTCGGGCCTGTGATTTTGACAGCATGCTTGCCTCCAACTGTTATAAAAATTCTGCAGGAATCTCATTAGATCCACATTCAATCACTTCACTAATATGAAATAAGAAAATAGTCATTGATCTAGATCAATGACAAAGTATATAAACCTGCTAAAATTCTATGATTGATGGGGGGATTTATGAAAATTATAGAAAAGACTATGAAAATCGAAAATATTGTCGCGAGCTACCCTGAGACTGCCAGGGTTTTTATCGACTATGAGATAGGGTTTTGCTGTTCAGGTAATGATACCATAACGCAAATCTGTCAGGATCGAAAAATCAATGCAAGTAATTTAGTTATTGATTTATGTGATGCTATCTTAAACCACGAAACAGGAAAATATTATCTACCAGATAATGCATCTGTTCCAGATATAATTGCCATTTTACAATTTGTGTATCATAAAGAACTGAAAAATGATATTGAGCTGGCATTTGATCTTTCAGTTCGGGCATCGATTGAGCAGGGTTCTAACCACCCAAATTTGTATCAGATTGTAAAAGACCTTGAAGAGTTGAGATTTGATCTTTTCCCACATTTAAACAAAGAAGAAAAAGTAATATTTCCGTGGTTTCTATCAATTTTCTATGCTTCTGAGAATCATGGTGAGGTAGAGAATATTATTCGAAAGAATATTCCCCTGAAATACCCGATATGGCAGTTACAATATGACCATGATTTCTTCAAAGCCGCGCTTAAAAATCTACACGATCTGACAGATTGCTTTTTAATCCAGAGAGAGACTCCAGCGATTATTCGTGAGCTTACAAAGACACTTCAGAGAATTGATCTCAATTTTAACAATGCTACAGAAATTGAAGACAAAGTTCTAAACAATGCAATGCTCAAAATTGAAACAAAAGTACTTTCTGACAATGTGCATGATAATATCAGAAATTATATGATTTAAGGGTAACTCTAAAAAGTGACTTTTCCCTTTAATTTGTGTCGGTAGGGCAGTTCGAAAAGCCAAGTTTTTTGAGCTGCCTTTAACGAATCCTGAAAGTGGCTGTATCAAAAGTTGATTCCTTGGCCTAATGGTTAGTCACTGAAAAGGTTTTCCTCTAAAATGACTGGGGCAGCACAGAATATTCATTAATTGCGGGAATTGCTGTACAAATTTAGTGGTAAAATTTGATTTTTTGTTTACAAGACGCTTTTCTGAGGTGAGCTAAAAATATAAGCCCCGGGATATTGCTATTCCCAGTAAAAAAAGAGAGAGGGTCAAAAGAAAACCGAATCGACCAAGTATTGAGCTGGACTTACGGAATTTTTCTTTAAGCTCAATTTGATCTTTCTTTAGTTCAAAGCTTTTAGGCCCCAGGTAAAAATCATGATAGATTTGCAAAATCACTAGAAAGAAAAATAGTGAAAATTTTAAGACAACGGTCCTCAAAAAACCAGAATTGTCTGAGGTGAAGTGCAGAATATCTGTCATAGTATACCCTCTCTGTAAAACCAACAGTACCCCGCTCAAAAAAGATATTAACAATAAGAAATAGCTGTATTTACGAAACTCAAGGGCTAAAGAGTATATGATTTGTGGTTTTTGCTGTTTGAGAGAGTCATTTCGAGATAAAAATCTAATTATTAGTACAAAAAAAATATTGCCCCCGAACCAAATCGTCGCGGGCAATAAATGTAAAGTAACCAGTATATAGTTGAGTGTCACAAACCTTTCAAAGTATCGAGAATAGGCTTGAAACTGCCATTTAAACCTTCAATTCTTTCTACTACATTTCCTTGTTCATTTAGTAAGCTAATCACGGCAGAATGGTTAAACTCTAAATCTTTTCGCTGCTCGTAATTTATTCCTAATACTACAGCTAGAGTTCGAATTGAGTCTTCGGAACCATTTAGTAGATACCAGTCACCAGTGAGCTTCATTTTTTCAGCATACTTTGCCAAAGCTTCGGGCGTGTCTTTTTTCGAATCGAATGAAGCGGCAATCATGACAGGCTTCTTGTCGTCGGCTTGTGCTTCTTTCTGAATACCTTGCATATTCGAAATAGTACGCGGGCAGATGCTTTCACAACTTGCATAAAACATAGAAATTATCACTGGACGACCCTTGAAAGCGGATAATTTAACTTCTTTGTTTTCTTGTGTTTTCCATGAATTATCTAAATCATAGATTGATCCGTCGCTGGCAGTTCCAGCTTTCATCAGGTGATCACCATGACCCTCATGAGAGCTGTGATCTGTATGAGAATGCTCTTTGCAAGATGTGGCAAACAAAACTAAACCTGAAAAAGTAAGAAACATCATAAATTTTTTTTTCATTTCAATCTCCTTATTGTTGTTAATTGTCTAAATCTTTAGCGCAACGAAACCCTAGATACTTCGTGGTATAGTTCCCTTTCAATCCTGAGCGAAACCCGTAGCGCATGTAAGCTGCATAATTCGTAAAATCACTCGACTTGATCGCTGCAGCCCCACAGAAAAGTTCTCTTTCCAGATCTGAGTCTGCTCTTGAGTCTCCCGTTACTGAGGCGGTATTAAAATCATATACCCACTCCCAGATCATACCGTGCATGTCATAGATTCCCAGAGAATTTTTGTATCTGCCAACTTCGGGTAGTTTGTCAGGTTTTTTCTCGGAATACCATTTCATGATTTCATCAGTAATATATTTTTTGGATTTTCCGGGCGGAGGGAAGGATGCAGCATACTCCCACTCTTGTGTTGTTGGCAATCGTTTACCCTTTGCAGCACAATACGCTTTTGCCGAAAACCAAGACACAGATGTCTGGGGTGCATTATCTACTGCCTCACCGGTTAGATAACCTTCGTCGGCAAACAGTCTTTTTACATTTTTTTTCTGCCATTTAGGGTTTTTGTTCACAAATTGAGTATATTCCCGCCGCAAAACGGGATATTGATCGAGTTTATAGGAGCGGACGAAAATCGGTTGGCTTTTCTCTCCCGCTTTTTCATTTAAGAACGGCTTATATGAACCAGCCGGGACGGTAATCATTTCAGCTGTTAATTGAGAAATCATAAGCAGAGAAATGCATCCGCCCCAAATTCTCACTTCTTAGCCCGTGCTCTTTTTACTTCATCAACAGTGACAGTATGGCCGGCATTTGACCAGTTATTATAAACATAAGTCAACACATTTGCAACATCGCGGTCACTTAATTCAAGCTCTGGCATAACACTGTTATACTTTGTGCCATTCACTGTTATTTCGCCCTGAAGTCCATGAACTACAACCTCTATTGCACGGTTCTTATTTGCATTTAAGTAGTCTGCCTTTGCAAGTGGTGGAAAAACACTTGGAACTCCCTGGCCTTCGCCCATGTGGCAAGCTTTGCAGACTTTATTATAGACCTGTGCACCATTTTCGAGAATTTTTTCTTTTGTCCAATTTTCTTCGGCTTTGGCAGTCTTTTCAGGCATTTTTTGGATTGCCCCTCCCTCGGGTAAGTATACTGTATCTTCGATCTTTCCTGAATAAATTTCTTTGTTTTCTTCCCCTTCAACTTTTAACATACCAAGTGAGCCTTTGTTAAATGTTCGAAAAATAGAATGGTCAACCAAAATCAGGCTACCTGGTGCTTCGACTTTAAATTCTACAATAGCCGAACCACCGGCAGGAATTAAAGTAGTTTGCACATTCTTTTGATTGGCAATAGTACCACCTTCAGTATAGACTGTGTCAAAAATTTCACCAATAACATGAAACGATGAGACCAGATTTGGCCCGCCGTTACCGACAAACAATCTCACTGTTTCACCGACTTTGGCTTTGATTGCTTTTTCTTCGAGTAGAGATCCCATGCTGCCGTTAAAGACAACATATTCAGGGTGCTCATCTATTGCCTTCTGCATATCAAAGTCTTGTAAACCGTTTTTGCCATGTTTCCCGCTAGTATAAAACTCTGATTGTACTACATAATATTCCCGATCTACTTTCGGTAACTCATCTTTAGGTTGTACGTAAATTAAGCCATACATACCATTAGCAATGTGCATCCCGACTGGAGCGGTCGCACAATGGTAGATATAAAGACCAGCATTAATCGCTTTGAATTCAAATTTCGAAGAACGCCCTGGTACAGTAAGAGAAGATGCTGCACCACCACCCGGTCCAGTTACCGCATGTAAGTCAATGTTATGAGGCATTTTACTGCTGGGATGATTTGACAGGTTAAATTCAACGGTATCACCTTCCCGCACACGAATCATCGGCCCCGGAACACTTCCACCGAATGTCCAGAACGTATACTCGACCCCGTCTGCTAAACGCCCGACTTGTTCATTAGTTTCGAGATTCACTATCACCCTTGCTTCGCGGGATCTTTCAATCACAGGCGGAACCTCGGGTGCATAAGTCAATTTTGCTGTTTCGACAGGTGCCTCACCGCATTGCATTGCTATACCTGCAATGAGCGAAAATAAGGCTGCATGTAAGACTGTATTTTTTGTTCGCATTTAATAACTCCTTAACTGGAGTATATTGATGCAAAAAACAAAGATTTCAATGATTTAGATCAAGATAATCAAGGTTTTCTATACCGGTCTATACTTCTTTTTGCGGGGTTGGTATTTGCTTGAATAATGACAACATCACCGGCACCACAATCAGAATAATAAGAGTGGCGAACAATAGTCCATAAGCCAGAACAAGGGACATATGGGATAAGAACGGATCAAAACCGCCGATTCCATACCCGGTGGGCAATACTCCCAGTACGGTTGTAGATACTGTTAAAAATACTGGCCGCAGCCGGGATCTCGCCCCTTCAATGATATTCAGCACTGTAGGCCTACCGTTTTCGGCAAGCGAATAAATGGTATCAACCAAAACAATGGATGCATTAACAATAACTCCCATCAATCCGACTGTTGCAATCCCCACCATCATCGAGCCGGGAATATTATGGACTACCAAAGCAAATGCGATTCCCACCACCATAAATGGCAGAGAAAGCATGACAACCAGAGGACGGGTATAGGAGTTAAAAATCAAGGCAATCACCAAATAAATACCCAGTACTGCCAGCAACCCGGCAAAACTCAAGTCGCCAAATATAGTAACCGTTTCTACGGGCTGACCATCATATTCGATTTTGACAGATTCAAATTCCGGAAGGTCTTTTTGCGCCAGTTTCATCACTTCAAGAGGGCTTGTTTTTTTAGTATCAATTTTTGCATAAACTGAAGTCATTCGCACAGAGTCAATATGAGTGATCGAAGCTTCTGTCTCTTTTTCTCTCAGAGTTACCAGCGTATCTAAGTTTATGATATTCCCTTGCGGGTTCGCAATCGGCAATGATTTTGTTGAATTCACTGCCAGCATATTAATTAATGAACGGTTTAGCGGAGTTTCTACTTTGATTCTAAAGGGCAGCTCCGTATTATTTTCATAAATTTCTGTGATCTGCACCCCGTCAATGGCCATCCGAATTGCGGTCAACAGTTCATCTGCTTTTAGCCCGGTTACAGCCAATCTATCATGATTCGGTTGCACGATAATCTGTGGTGTTCCCACCATGCGGTCAGATGTAACACCCGAGACACCTTCGAGAGAGCTGAGATATTTCTTAATATGATTTTCAGCAATGAGTCGCTTGGCATCATCATTGCTAATCACTCTAATTTCAATATCTTTGCCCATCGGCGGACCGATTCTGTTCAAGTTTAATGAATAGGTAAATTTATGGGTTACTGCAAGCCGTGATATCTTTTCATCAAGTTCAGAAATAATAAGATCAGCCGTGCGCTGGCGGGTATTATACGGTGTAAGATATATAAAGCTTATTGCCAGATTATTTTGTGTTCCCCGGTCAAGAGTTGTTGCCTCAGCATTCGTCCCAACCCTTGAACTAATGCCTGCCAAATCACCTGCTGCAACAGTTTGTATCTCATTTTCAACCAGTTCAAGAATTTTCTCAGAATGCTCTGAAGTAGACCCGGCGGGGAATTCAAGCGATACAGAAAAGCTTTCTGCTGAATCTTGCGGGAAAGGATCTTTTCTTATGAAATTCATCAATAATAGCATTGAAATAATTGTGAGAACAATAAATGCAGTCAAAGTCTTGAACTTGTGATGCAGAACAACATGAAGAGTCTTCAGATATAACATTTCAAGACGCTTCATCAGTTTATTTTCT
Organism: Leptospiraceae bacterium; assembly: GCA_020440825.1. GTDB lineage: Bacteria > Spirochaetota > Leptospiria > Turneriellales > Turneriellaceae > JAGRNJ01. The sequence goes on from JAGRNJ010000006.1 coordinate 52,806, forward strand.
TCAGCCGCGTCAACCTTTGAATGCGCTAAATGAGATGGCAAAAGAAAGAAACTCTCTGCAAGAGAAAACAACAGGCCAACAATCACCATTAGTGGAATGGTCCAAATAAATGCACCGGGGAAACCGCCAACAGCAAACAAAGGAGCAAAGGCAATCATCGTCGTTGTGCTCGAAGCAACCACCGGGGGCCACATACGTTGCACTGCCAGCAAAGCCGCTTCTTTCAACGGAAGACCTTTCCCACGGTTTGTAATGAACTCCTCTGTTATGACCACCGCATCATCTACCAGCATCCCCAGGATGATTATGAAGCCGCCTAATGAAATCAGGTTTATTGAAATATCAAGCAACTTCAGCACTATCAGCATCCCCAATAATGTCAAGGGTATGCCCACACCTGCCCAGAATGCTGCTCTGTAATTCAGAAAGAAGGTCAAGACTGCAAAAACCAGAATAAAACCCATGACCGCATTACTGACGAGAAGTGAGATGCGGTCTCTGGTAAGTTTCGATTGGTCAAACAGAGCAATTTGTTCTACTCCGGGTGGGAGTTTTTCATTGGAAATTAAATGTTGCACTCTATCTGTGGTTTCTAAAAGATCTGCCGGCCCGTTTTTACGAATGGCAAGAAAGGCCCCTCTTTTCCCGTTATTCCTAACCAGCATTTTCTGATCAATGGGGCGGCGTTCAATTCGGGCGATATCACGCAATTTAACCCCGAACCCAAGATCATTTGAAATAATTGGCGTTTCGAGCACTTCGCGATACTGACTGAATTTCGAATATAAGCTTATTTGCCTTTCACCTTCCACCGTTGTAATGCTTCCACCGGAACCGTTTATGTTGCGCCCTTCGATAGAGGCAGCAATTTGCTGAATACCAATTCTTGCATTTTTAGCTTTTGAAGCATCGATCAGAATTACAATTTCTTCATCGGGTACACCAACAAGATCGACACCGGCAATGCCTTTTATTTTTCTAAGTCTCGTAGCAAGGTCTTCGAGGTAAGGTTTCAGTTTAGTGTAATCACCGGTGTATGCCAGCTCATAAACGGGGGAATCAGCCGATGTAATTTCGTCGATAACCGGCCGGCCTGAAATTGTCGGGGGAAGGTCATCTGTGGCTGCAACCGCATTATCAATATCGGTAAACAGCCGCCGGAAAGTTTGCGGTGACAAGTTTTCAAGACCTTGCACCAGAATACGGGAAACCCCGTCTTCAGAATAAGAGATAACTTCTTTAATATTTTCAACTTCTTTGAGTTTTTCTTCAATTTTCAGAGTAATGTCAATTTCGACATCTTCAGCAGAGGCCCCCGGGTAAACTGTTAGTATTTGAACCTTATTAAGTGATAACTCGGGAAAGCCCTCTTTGCGGGATTGTAGAACTGCGGTAATACCTAAGAATATAAGGGCAATCACAACAAGATCGCCCCACATTTTTCTTTCAAGAAAAAATTTAGTTAGTTTTAACATCATGCCGCCTTGGGAGTTAATTACATTAGGGCTCCTCAAAAAGTGCTGCGCCTTTTTGAGAGATGACCTTTAGCAGGTTCGTTTGCCTATTCTGTATTCCAGGATGCTGCATGAAAGTCTCAGCTTCGGGTTTTCATCAAGGTCACTCGTGAACATTAACCTCAAATTCTCCCTTCGGTAAAGAAATAAAAGAAAGAGGCATCGGTGCTCTTTCCCGCATCGAGGGCGGCGTCTCCACGGGCGATGTAAGACAATCCGGCCTGAAAATTCAGGTTCGCAGAGTGCTTATAAGATATGGTTAAATCACCTTCATAAAAAAGATGCCGTTTTCCTGAGCGATTGCCCGCTGCAGATGTAATATAAGCATCACTGGTTGCGGTTCCCCCTGCAACAAAATACCAGCTATCGGATGTCTGGGCCCGCCAATACGAATGCCCTGTGGTGGTAACTGTTAAATTTTTTAATATCCATATTTTATAAGAAAGATTTGCTCCCATCATGTTCTGCCATGAAATAAGATCGGCCTGACCATAGTGAATATGGTTCGTATGAAATAAATTTTGAAATGTCTGTGCTTTATTGTCAGTATTGCTCTCATCACCCGAGGCATAGTTGGTTTCAACCCCTAAGCGCATTTTCATGCCGGCAACAAAACTGAAACCGGTCTGCACGGTCCCAGCATAGCTTTGTAGGTTGAGACCATTGAGTTTACCGGTTTGTGCCGCGGTTTCAAGTGTAAAGTCAAGACCGGTCTCAGGCCGATGCCAGAAACGAAGCCCACCGGTATGAATTTTTTGAGAGTTGTCGTCTACTGATAATTTACCTAGATAGTATAAATCGAGCCCCGTTATCTGGCCCAAGCTCAACTGGTCATAGATTCCATAAAATATCAAATCACTTTTATTTTGGTTTTGGGAAGCATTCACAATATCTTTTGCATTGCCCTCAGAAATCACAGAAATCCATCCGTCTAAAATATTCGTATTTTCAACTTTGTGACTAAACCAGGCAGCATCAAAGCTGCGGCCGATATTCGTCCAGTCGAGGGACCCCACCAGACGCTGATCACCGTAGTTAAAGATCTGGCGGCCGAGTTTCACATCAAAGTTTTCAAAGCCAGCATCGGGAATCATTAAATAAGCTTCACGCACATCGGTTGATGCCTGCTCGGCCCCTGTGTCTAATGCGATAGCTGAATTAGTCTGCCCACCCCATATACGGGCATCTTGCAGGGTGGCCTTGAAAATCATACCGCTTTCGGTTTCTTTAGTAAAAGAAATCTGTAACTTTTGGCCCACAAAATCGGCAGAGTTTGCACGACCGCCATCAAAATTGAGACCGGTGCGACCTTCAGGGCGTATGCGCAGATAGCCATTGATCTGAAAATCTTTTGCTGGCTGGTACGACTCCTGTGGCTGTGTAGAGACTGCCCCCATTGTTTCTAAATTGATCAAAAGTAAACTGACGAAAAAACCTGTAATCTTATTAGTTTTCATGAAATACTCTGCATGTTAATTTATTTTTATACAATGATATAGATCAAGACCGATTCCAGGGGCTGGGCCAGGCCCCTGGAATAACATTAAAGCCATCTTTTTTACGCTTAACGTAAAGAAACCTGCCCCTTTCGGGAGGCATCAATACTCAAACCCAACACCCGCATTGCTTCTTGCGGCGCATGAAAGCCCATAGAGTTTTCAGCTTCAACAAAATCAAATAAGAATTGGGCTTCTCTTTGAAAGGCTTTCGCTTTTTCGAGAGAGGCTGCACTTTTCTTATCACTTGCCACTTCAATATCCTTTATGAGCGCGATCAGGGCATCAAATGCTATGTTCCGCATTTGAGCGGTATTATCCTGAATAATATCAATGCGCGCCTTAAGTTCATTCGCAGGAATAGGGTGGCAACCGCCACATGATGCCTGCACATCATTGTAAGGACTTTTCACATGGTGGTTGGTCACTTTTATATTGCCCTGCCGCTCATAGGGCATATGGCAATCTGCGCATGCGACACCCGAACGGGCATGCAACCCCTGGGAATACATTTCAAATTCAGGATGTTGGGCCTTCAATACCTTTGCTTTTGTCTTGGCGTGGGTCCAGTCGGCAAAGCCGATTTTCTGATAGTAGGCATAGATGTCATCGGCACGTTGGCCGTTATCCCAAGGATACGTTAACGTTTTTTCTTTGCCTTTGAAATAATACTCAACATGGCACTGGCCGCATACATACGAGCGCATTTCTTTACGACTGGCCATTGTGTTCACATCATAATTTTTAATGCCTTTCGATGCTTTAAAGCGTTTCATTCCTTCGATAAACGCTGGTCGGGTGACGCGCAAGCTCATATCTGCGGGAACATGGCAGTCAATGCAGGCCACTGGGTGCTTGAGATGTTCTTTAGCTTCTGAATATGGCATTGCATTTAATTTATGAAAACCTTTCATGATATCACCGTCCCCCAGTTTTTTATAAACCGGATAGACCGAGGCATGGCAGTTCGAGCAAGTGCCTGGCTGACCGACTTTTTGTCGTTCGGTGTAGATTTGGTCTTCGAGCATGTAAGCATGACCCCGCTCTTCGCGAAAATCTTTTGAGAAGGCATATCCGGCCCACATACTTACGAGGCGAGGGTCTTCTTCAAGCTTGCTCTGGGAAACAATCGAACGCGGGTCTGCACTGGTCGGTGTGCGGGGCATTGCCTCGCTGCCCCCAAAACGGGTGCGGTTCATGTCAGCGGTTTTTTTGTAACTCGCAAATTGGTACGGAAAATTCTGTCCCCAAATCGCCGGATCGTGACTCTCTTCGGTAATCTCTGTTACTCGAAAAAATGCATTGCGACCCTGTTCCCTTTTGGTTGCAATATCGGCAACGAGCCAAGCACAAAAGATTCCTAACCCAAGCGAGCCCACAAGGAGAATAACGAGATTGCGGCCTGCTCGGGGGCTTTCGGTAAAGTTTTTCAAAAAATTTTTTATAGAAAATTTCATAGTTTCTTCCTTAGCAATAATTTAATGTCCGATGTTTTGGTGACAAGACAAGCAATTAGATGGCTCACTCTTTCCCGGCTGGTTTATGAACAAAGAAGAATGGCACTTGAGACATGAAGCCTCGGCAATCTGTTTATTCCGTTTAGTAATTTGTATGGGATCATCGAAATTGCCGCTGGTAAAAGCAACTGAATGGTTGTAGCCATTCACGGCTTTGGTGAAATACTTAGGCACAAACCCCAAGGGAGTGTGGCAGTCGTTGCAAACAGCAGCTTTAGAGTGGGATGACTTCAGGTAAGAGTTATACTGCTCTTGCATCACATGGCAATTGGCACATGATGCCGGTTCATCCATGAGATAAGAATGACCCTTCGCCGAGTAGATACCAAACATTCCGATGCCGATGGCAAAACCCAACATTAACACAGCAGTGGGTAGAAAAAATTTTACTTTTATTCTTTGATGTATCAACACACCCAATCTGAACTTTGTAATTGTTTTGTCAAACGTTATCAAGTTCTCGTGGCGAAACTTTTTTGTCGGCCAAATAGGCTCGAAAATGTAACCAATTGTTTTTATTGATTCCTTTTTTTGAAAAAAATATCAAAGATTTAAGGTTTTTGATGCTCAGGGACCTCTTATTGACTACCTGCATGCCTCTCATTTGGGAGAAATCCATTTTTTAAAAAAGAGCGCAAGAATAATATGCATTGTTTTCAACAACCTCGGCGACTAGGTTCTAGCAACTTCAAGAAAAAGATTCTTGACCAAATGACCGAACGATCGGTCAGTGTTTTGAGAGGGGGGAAGATACTATGAAACCAAGAGATATATTATCAGATGTTGAAATTCAATCATTGTTGAAGAAATCAGATTTTCGAGGGTTGATTGAACTGGCAACAACCTGGGGTCTCATTGCTGCTTCATTTGCACTGGTCGGCTTCTGGCCGCATATGCCAACGATATTTTTTCCGATTCTTGTCGCATTGATTATTCTGGGAAACCGGCACCTTGCACTGGCCATTCTGGTGCATGATGCGAGTCACCGTGCCTTGTTCAAGACTCGCTGGTTAAACGAATTTGCCGGCAAGTGGTTCGCGGCCGCCCCTGCGCTGCTCGATCTTGAGGGCTATCGAAAATATCATCTTCATCACCATAAATACACCGGGCAGGATTATAAAAAAGAGACTGGCGATCCTGATATTATTCTGACCCGAAATTACCCCATTTCAAAGAAAAGTCTTATCAAATGGCTGGTCAAAGATCTAACAGGTCGATCTGCTCCCCGTCTGTATCTTGGATTAATCGCAATGAAATTGGGAATCATGCGCTATGACTTAAGCGGTAGAGTTGAAATGTTGCCCAGGCAGAAAAAATCGGTGGGCGGATGGCTTATTCTGGGCATTCGCCGACTGTTTCCATTTTTGTTGATCAATGTGATAATTTTCACCCTGCTCTTTTTTACCGGGAAGCCCTGGCTATATTTGCTTTGGATTGCCAGTGCATTGACAACGTTTCAGTTTTTTACCAGAGTCAGGTCAATTGCAGAGCATGGTATATTGCCAAGAGTTCCAAATATGCTTCAAAATACACGCACTATTCTGGCAAGCTGGTGGGAAAGACTTACCTTTGCTCCCTGTCATGTCAATTTTCATCTGGAGCATCATTTTCTGATGACCGTGCCCTCATATCGGTTACCCGAACTGCACAAGATACTCAAAGAGAGGGGAGTGTTGAAGAATTCACCGGTTGCAAAAGGGTACTCTGAAATTTTCAGACTGGCAATCAGTAAGTGACAGAGATATCCAGAACGATTTTTAAGGTCTCGCAAGAGTTGTTTGCGCTGCACGGATTCAGCGGGGTAAGCATTCGCGATATTGCTTCCCGTGCAGAGATTGCAAAATCAACGGTACTGCACCATTTTCCCAATAAGCAGAAGCTTTATGAAGCCGTTGTTGAGCAAAGTCTAGACGAGTTTGCAAAAATCACCAGAGAGTTTACTGCCGGCAAAGGTCTTGATGTACACATGAAAGAATTGCTGAGGTGGATGCTCGCCGAACCGATTCATGCGAAACTGTTGAACAGAGTTTTCATGGATAACCCTCGCAGTGCATCTTTGGCTGCCCGCAAATACTGGAAACCAATGCTGCAACGCCTACGGGAGATAGACAGGGCTTCGAAAGCAGGGAGCCCCAAAAAAGAAGAAACGATTCTGTTTTGTATCAATGCAATTTTTCAAATTGCATTCAGTATAGAGCTGCAGTTACAATTGCTCGATGCAGACAAGAAAATTGAGGTCTTGCTGGCTAGATATTCACCTGTGATCGACGCTGCACTTCGATAAGGTCATAAAGAAGCAGTAAAAAAGATTGACGATCTACGTACATTTATTATATTACGAATGTTCGATATAAAATAGAGTTTCTGAGTCAATTCATGCCAAAGATTGTGAATCATAAGGAATATAAAAGACAGCTTCTCAGTAAAGCTGCAGAAACACTTGTTAGTAAAAGTTATGCCGATGTGTCTATGCGCGATATTGCTGGTGATCTGAATGTCTCAACTGGCACTCTGTACCACTATTTTCATTCTAAAGAAGATCTGTTTTGTGCATTATTTTTGCACAATGCGCAAATATCAGCATCTGAAATTATTGATAAAATGTGTAATTTGAACAGTTTCTCTGCGCGGGTAGAGATTCTTTTTGACTACTTTTTACATCGGTGTGAAAAAATGGCGCGCCAATTTTTACTCTCTACAGATATGCTCAGAAATGATCTGCCCGATAAGGCCCAGAGTCTGCTGCACAGATGGGCAAGTGAAATGGAACGCAGGCTTTCACAAGTTCTGGGTATAGAGAGAGAACTTGGTCTTGCACTTTTTCTTTTTTTTGCAGGTTCGCTTTATGCAGGTCAGGTTTTGCCGGCTTCAAGAGATCTTACTCCCGGTTTTAATGCCATGAAAAAATTGATTTTGCAAAATAATATCAAAGGGGACAAGAATGAAAAATGAATTTAAGAAAAGGGTATTTTCACCGGCGACCTTGGTGCAGTTGACGACAGATATATTGAAATCTGCATCTTCAATTCGCGATACGCTTCAAAGTTCGAGAATAGCACCCGCTTTTCGAGAGCGCCTGTGGCTTACAGTAACATCTGTAAATCAATGCCGTTATTGCCAGTGGATGCATTCTGACCTGGCCTCGGCTAATGGTGTTAGTAAAGAACAGATTGGCGCATTGTTAGGCTCAGCAATTCAGGCTGTTCCTGATGAAGAACAGCTGGCATTATCTTATGCTTTACATTATGCCGAATCGAATCGACAGCCATCCGCCATAGAAAAAAAACGGCTGATAGAAAAATATGGCCAGGCACTTGCTCAGGATATCGAAAACTGGATGCTTATTATTTTCTTCTCAAATCTTTCGGGAAACACTTTTGATTCATTCTTAAGCAGGCTGCGCGGAGAGCCTGCACCCGGGGGGAATATTGCTTTTGAGGCACTATTTGCCATTCTTTCTGCCCCGGTTCTGCTTACAGTTGCAGCAGCAACAAAGAATTCAGTTAACCCCTTGATGTCGATGGCACAGGCAAAATAAAAGTTTGAATGGGTATATAAAAAAGATAGATTTTGAGAAAAACTTCTGCGCTTGATTTAGAGCCGCTGTGGTTTCAAGGCAAGTCGGCCAAACCGGTTTGGGCATTCTTCTTTGAGAGTTGTTCATTGAACTGCTTAAGATAGCCCCAAACTGGAACCTGTTCATTCAAACCTTTCAGCTTCTGGGGACCCAAGGCGACAATATTCGTTAGCTCTTCAGGGCGGCTGCGTTTCAGTCGGCTGACAAATTCTTCGTTTACCAAAGCAAAGAAATTGTGACTCTCGGGCAGACCATTGATACGGGCTGCGAGATTTATTTGCGGAGAGAGAAAGTCAATTCGGGAAATGCTGAGTTCACCGAGAACTCTTGGGTCAAGTCTTGCCTCGACGTATTCAAACTCTCCTGGCAGCAGACTCAACTTTAAGCCTGCCAGACCCTCGCGGTTTGCGATAATTTTCACTGATTTTAAGAATGCATTGACCAATGGTGCCAAAAGATTCTTTGCAAAATCGAGCATAGCCAATGATGAAGAATTGGTATTAAAATCAAACCAGATGAAACCATCTCCCATTCGATTGGCCAGATACATCTTTCGGTTTCGTCTGCCGAGTTCGAGCATCTTGTTTACCATCGTTGCATAGGCGGCGCCAAAGTGGGTCAACGATTTTGAATCGATATCATTCAGGTAGGTTGTAAAATCAGAGAGATCACAGAACAATAATCCGTTGGCTTTCATTAAGCGCACAGCCCGGCTTTGTTCATTCTGAATCTGCATTGTGGTAATAAGAAAGCTGATTATGAACTCTGTCAATTGTAAAAATCTGAATTATACAGACTAGATTCAAAATGAGTATGAATTTATGTTTTCGTCAATTCAGATTTCAACAAAGAGTCGCAATGGCATGAAAAATAGCGGTCTCAGTAGTTGGGGCAATCTTATTATTCTGGTTTATGAGTTGGCCATCCAATTCTGTATGATGGCTGTTGTGCCCCGTTATATCATTGGCCTGGATTTTTTTTGCAAATCTTTGTATGAAAAAAGCCAGATAGAAATTTCAAAGAACGACGAATCAATTTTCCGGTATGGCCGATGCTTGCTATTTTTATTTGACATGCCAACAATAATTTTTAGATTCATATGTGCTCAAATCTTTTCTTTTGATATTGTCAATTGCAGGTTTATTTTCTGCGTGTACAAAGAAAGCCTGTTTACCAAAATCACAATACTCAAAATATTCAGATGTCGTATTAAATCAGCTAACTGCCTCTGGTCGGGAAATAAAATTCTGTTTTGAACTTCAAGAGCAGGCGAAATGTCTTACAGTAAATGTAGATAATGGCAAATACCTTGAACAGCCTGATTACAAGAAAAATAAAACGAGCCGGGTACCGAACCTTGAGTATCCCCGGGGTGTACTGAAAAAAGACGGCGTTGAGGTTTGTCATTCAGAAAAACAGTGCCAGACAGTCAGCTGGCCAGATTACCCGGGACCCCATCCCGATTATGGGGATGCAGTGGCAGTTTCTGCGAGTGGAAAATTTCTGGCGATGACGAATTACTGGGCAAAGAACCAAAATACAGAGATACGAGAAATTCCCTCGGGAAAATTGATTCGAAATATCAAATTAAAAGGCTGGCCAGGATTTATAGGTGAAACTCTCGTTGATTATTGGGCAGAGTGTGCCGGACCCTGTACCCAGGCCGACCTGCTGGATGTTCAGACTGGTAATAAAATCGCCAGTCTGGGAGATGGCATAAATGTAGACGGATTAACTCCTGTAAATATTAGTGAAGACCTTTGGGTATTCAATGACGGCTATGGTGAGTCTCTGGTCTTGCAGAATCTGAAAACCGGAAAAATAATCAAGAAGATCGACATCACCTCGAACTTAAAAGACGAGCAGGGGCAGAGTCTGGCAAACCCTGAAAACAATATACTTCTGAAATTATCAGAGAATAGTTTAGGGCTCATTTATTCATTGTCTAAAAGCGGGAATGTAGTTTTGTTTGACCATGAGCTCAATATCCTGAAAACTATAGAGGCACCGGTTTGTTCTATACAGAAAGAAACATGAAATAATTAACTTGTGAATTCCTGTATATTATTTATTGAAATGAATAACATATAAAAGCTAAATAAATTTCAGCTTATTAAAATCAAGGATCCGTAAAAATGAAAAAACCGATTAAATTTGCCTCTATTCTTTTTGTAACCCTCACAGTCATTCATACAAATTCAATCTTTTCGCAGGTTGATCCCATGGAATTAATACGAAACAGATCGAATGCTGCAAAAGAATTTCAGGTTGCCCGAGATTCTGTAGGTTTGGGTTTTATTGAAAGGGCAAGAGAGAGAATAAAACTTGCCCGTGAATTAGATCCCAACAGTAAACCGATACAAGAGTATTATGAGAAGCTCATGGCTCCCGATTTTGTTATCTCGGGCAAGGAAGTATTCTTCTACAAAGAAACTCCCAGGTTCGAGATTCAGGCTATGCTGCCCGAGAATGAAGCTTCCCGCCGAAACTGGGTGAAGATGTATTCGCTGATCATAATAAATTCGAGAGGAGATATTGTCTTCAGAGAAAAAACCTCCGCCAGTTTACCTGAAAAGATTTATTGGGATGGAAAATCGAAAGGCAAGCGACTGCCAGACGGAAATTATATAGCCCAGATCGAAGTAAAAGGTGACCTCGGTTTTGTAGAAAAACTTTCGCCATTAGGTTTTTTGCAGTGGGGTAAAAAATTAGAAGCAATCATTAGTGTGAAAGAAGAATCGTTTCAAGTCGGGACCGGTGATATTATGATTCATGCCGTTTACCCTCAGCGAAGCAGAGTTACAAACTGGCAATTATTGATCACAAACAATGCAGGTAAGAAAGTATTGCAACGAAATGAGCAAGGCCCGCTGCCAGAAACGATCAAGTGGAATCATAAAAATGACTCTGGAGACCTGGTTGAATCGGCAGATATATATACTTTAACTATCTCTGGAAAAGATAAAAGTGGTAAAAAATGGAAAAGTAATTCTGATACCATCGAGTCTGAGATAGAAATGTTCGATGAAGATGGTAAAAAGAAATTCAGAATGACAACCTTGAATTTTGATACCGGAAAATCGACACTCAAAAAAAATTCTCATATTCTGTTGCGCAGAGTGGCCCTGGTCTTCGAGAAATATAACTGGTTTGATATTGAGGTACAAGGTCATACAGATGATGTTGGCGGCGATGAGGCCAATATGAAACTGTCGCTTGCCAGAGCTCAAGCTGTCATGAAATATCTGGTTGACCGTCATAAGTTACCCGCTGCGAGGTTTGCAACTACCGGTCTGGGTGAGACAAGGCCGGTCGCCGACAATAGAAATGAAAAAGGCAAGGCTAAAAACCGCAGAGTTGAGTTTGTTATGACCGAGAATCTCTCCCGTAAAAATTAGCAGCTCCTCTTTCAGGAGCCTGCTAGAGTTCTTTACGTGTCATTTCATGTCGAGCTACTGGCCCAAATGTCAGAGAGAAAAGAGCTGCCTCCTAAATATGATCCCAGCGGTCTGGAACAAAAATGGTATCCGGTTTGGGAAAAGGGAAAATTCTTTTCTCATGAGTACAGCCTTGATGAAGAGGGCAAAGCGGCCCAGATCGAAGCGGTAAAAACCGAGCAGCAAAAATCATTTTCTATTGTCATCCCTCCGCCCAATGTAACCGGCTCTTTACATTTAGGCCATGCATTGAACCATACGATCATGGATATTCTTACCCGTTATCATCGTATGAAAGGCGATGCTTCTATTTACCTGCCGGGAATGGATCATGCGGGCATCGCAACCCAGAATGTGGTAGAGCGTCAACTCGCCGAGCAGAGTAAAAAACGGCATGATTTTTCTCGCGAAGAATTTGAAAAAAAAATCTGGGAATGGAAAGAAAAATCTGGCGGCATGATTACCCACCAGATGCGTCAACTGGGTGAAAGCGTTAACTGGGACTACGAAAGATTCACGATGGATGAAGGTCTCTCGGCGGTCGTGAAACGGGTCTTTGTACAGCTTTATGAAGAGGGTTTGATTTACCGTGCCGAACGCATGATCAACTGGTGCCCCAAAGACCAGACTGCTTTATCAAATATCGAAGTGGAATATAAAAATGTGAAAGGTAAATTGTATACTTTTCAATATCCGCTTGTAGATGCAGAATACGAAGGTCAGAAATGGCTTGCTGTAGCGACGACCCGCCCCGAAACTATTCTGGGTGATACAGCGCTTGCAGTGCATCCTGAAGATGAACGTTATAAACATCTCATTGGGAAAAAAGCCCGGGTGCCATTCATTGATCGTGAAATTGAAGTTATCGGTGATGACTATGTCGATCGGGAGTTCGGTACCGGGGTCGTCAAGATTACCCCTGCACATGATTTGAATGACTTTGCAATTGGCCAGCGTCACAAATTACCTACGATTAAAATTCTCGATAACGCTGCAAAAATGACAGAACTTGCGGGCAAATTTGCCGGACTCTCTCGCGAAGAGGCACGAAAGAAGATTGTCGCAGAGTTAGAAGAAACCGGTGCGCTGATTTCCCAGGATGATCACATGCATTCAGTGGGTCACTCTTATCGTTCAGGAGCAGTAGTCGAACCGATGATTTCTCTGCAATGGTTTGTCTCAACACAACCGCTGGCAGACAAGGCAATCGAAGTGGTAAAAAACGGTTCCGTTGAATTTGTGCCGAAGCGCTGGGAAAATCTGTATTTCGATTGGATGTACAATATTCAGGACTGGTGTATTTCCCGCCAGTTGTGGTGGGGGCATCGTATTCCTGCCTACCATTGTCAAAGCTGCGGGCACACTGAAGTATCGGCTACGGAAATCCATAGCTGCCCCAAGTGCTCTTCGCAAGAGGTCTTGCAAGATGAAGATGTATTAGATACCTGGTTTTCATCTGGCTTATGGCCTTTTTCTACTTTTTTATCCCAGGATCCCGAGAAAATTGACCATGAGTGGCCTCAAGGAAAACTCCCACAAAATAATGCTTTGAGCATGTTTTACCCTACCTCGGTACTGGTAACCGGGTTTGATATTATTTTCTTCTGGGTCGCAAGAATGCTCATGATGTGTACCCACTTCATGCAGGATATCCCGTTTCGGCATATCTATATTCATGGTCTGGTACGAGATGCGACCCGTCAGAAGATGAGCAAGTCAAAAGGGAATGTAGTGAATCCGCTTGAGAAGATGGAAGAATATGGTACGGATGCATTTCGTTTCTTCATGATTGGCATTCTCCCGGAAGGGAAAGATATCGTTTATGATGAAAGCCGCTTGAAAGGATATCAGGCCTTCTGCAATAAAATCTGGAATACTGCGCGTTTTATATGGATGAACCAGCCCTCAGATTATAGAATTCCCGAAAAAGTACCGGAACTGTCGATGTTAGATCAATGGTTATTGCTGGAATTTAATGCAGCGCTTGAAAAAATAAACTCTTCTCTGGAACAGTTTCGATTTGCAGATTATGCCTCTACTATTTACGAGTTTCTCTGGAAAAACTTTTGCGATCATTATGTTGAGTTTGCGAAGACATCTCTCAAAGATGAAAAGCTCTCGGCAGGAACATTGTACACTCTCAATATTGTTTTTGAAAAAACTCTGCAATTGCTGCATCCTGCTATGCCGTATATTACAGAAGAGTTGTACTCTTTCTGGCCCCGTAAAAATAAAGAAGATCTTATTGTTGTTTCAAAGTGGCCCAGTGCTTTTGAAAATTTGAATTCAAATGCTCTGATCGAGGTAAACGAGGTAAATGAAGTCATTCATAAGATTCGCAGTTTACGTTCAAACCTCAGTGTGCCGCCCGGTGAAAAACTCAATGCTGTTTATTGCCAGAACAAAAAAAGTAATTCAGTAGAAACCTATATCCGCCATATTGAAAACATCGCAAGATTGGCATCTTTTGAAGTAAAAGACAACTTTGAAGGCAAGGGTTTTGTAAAAGCGGTGGGCGAAAGTGGCGATATCTTTCTCGATGTAGCGGGAAAAATTGATATTGAACGGGAAAAGCAGAGAATCGAAAAAGAATTGCAAACTATCGAAAACGGTATTAAGTCGGTAGAGGGAAAGTTAAATAACCCGCAATTCAAAGACAGGGCACCGTCTGAACTGGTTGCAGAAGAGCAGGAAAAATTGAACGGGTTTCGCCATAAATTTGAGCAGCTTGCTGAAATCTTAAAAGCAATTACCCCGTAAAGTAGTCGAACTTTGATATCTGAAGGTAAGCCAGGTACCAACGCACCTGGCTCTTGAAAATCAGTTCTTGTCTGACGTTTTTTCTTTTGTACCGCCCTCAGCTTTGTTGCCATCACAGGCAAAAGCAGCAGTAGAAAAAGCAAAGAAAGAAAGTGCAGCAAGAGTTAAAGCGACTTTTTTCATAGAGACCTCCCAGAGTGAATCAATCTCACCATAAACGTATACACTGGCCAGAAATCTGGCAAGTATAATTGCACTTTTAGGCTGTTTTCTTCTTGCTCGAAATCTTGAGCGGTAAATACAGTGGGCAAGTACCCACCAGACTGGTGGCGACAAAAACCAGTGCCAAAACCCCTAAGATAATCGCAGCAGTTCCTGTGATTTGTCCGGTAAAATAAAGTACCCCGATCAATGCTGCAACCGCAACTCTGATAATTCTATCGACTAATCCCATATTCATATTCATAATGTTCTCCATTTGAGGTTTCCCTCTATGTTTAAGATAAATCATGAAATTCAAGATCGCAAGCGATTTTCATTACAACGCGTAAGATTCCTGGAAAAAATAAGTAGAATATGGTATTAGAATACGTACAATTACTGTCGTTAGATGAGGGAAACCCGCTCTTTGTAGCATTTTCGACATACAGAAACATAATGATCATTACCGCCAATTTCAATCTGGGGGCCATCGTTTATCGGTATGCCGTCTCGAGTTTTTAAGATCATGGTAGATTTTCTGTGACAGTACCAGCAGATACCTTTGACTTCTTCAATTTTATCAGCAAGCAGCAGCAGGGCCTCACTGCCTTCGAACATTTTATTTCTGAAATCATTTTTAAGACCATACACAATCACGGGAATATTCAACAGGTCGACAATATCGGTAAGGCGGATGACCTGCTCCCGGGTTAAGAATTGCCCTTCATCGACCAGTACACAGTCTGGTTTCTGGGTTTTCATTAATTCTATCAAGTCAGGCACTTCATCGATGATGAACGCATCTCGGGAAATTCCTAATCTCGAAGTTACTCTGCCTTTTCCATAACGATCGTCAATAGAGGGAGTCAGTAGAGTAACTTTTTTATTCTGTTCTTCATAATTATGAGCAATCTTCAGAATCTCGGTCGACTTGCCCGCATTCATTGTAGAGTAGCGATAATATAATTGTGCCATGGTTACTCTAAGAGACAGTCTCGAATATGGGGATGCCCGGTGATCATTGGATGATCCTGAAAGCGTTCATCATTTTTTGTGTCTTCAATATAAAAAGTTTTATTTTGTAAGATCGCATGGGCGCAGAATGATAGATTACGGGGAGTCTCTTTCATATCTAAACCGTGGGTAGATTTGAACCATTGTCGATTTGTATCTACCAGCGACATCAAAGAGATTGGCATATTGCAGATTCTTGAAGCAAGCTGTGTGATTCGTTCAAATCTATTTTCGGGAGGCGTATCGAGTATTCCTAAAGCTTTAAGAAGTTCAATACGTTCTGGCTCGTTATCGGGAATACCCGGGTTCAGCATAGACTAGGCAGAACCTGTTTTCTTCAATGTCAACAAATTTTCAAGCACAAGATTGCCGATTTCTTAATTGACGAGTGGAGGCTTGCTGTCATTTCTTGTTGATTCTTGAAAAAGAGCACGAAGATGCGATTCAGGTACAACTAATGCTAACAGTGAAAAGTGCAATTCGAAAAGAATTCAATACCCACCGCAACTTTAATCGAAGAAGAATTACCCTCGCTTTGGGCGGCGGGGCTGCCCGGGGGTTTGCCCATATCGGTGCTATTCGAGCATTGAATGAACACCATGTACCGTTTGACATGATCGTCGGGGTCTCAATGGGGGCAATTGTGGGAAGCTGTTATGCTCTTGTTCCCGATGTTGATTTTACCCGGGAAAGAATGTCAGATCTGGTGTATTCTGATGCGTTCAATGAATCTCTGATTGGCACCTGGTCAAAGACTTTCGGTCAAAAAGCAAAAAATATTCTCAAGCGCATGAATAGTGTACTTACTCGAACCAATGCGATGGGGAAGATGTTTTTCGCGAAAGGAATTCTTGAAAATCATGGCGTAACCGAAGTCTTAGGCCCGTATTTACCTGATATTCGCATAAGCAACACCCGAATACCATTTGCTTGCGCCGCAGTTGAATTAAAACGGGGTTTATTGAAAATCTTTTATGGCAATGATAATTTAAGAGAAGCAGTGATCGCATCGGCTTCGATGCCTCTGGTTTTTCCGCCCAGGGTAATTGAAGGGGTAGAATATGTCGATGGCGGGGTGCTCGATAAAATAGGCATTGACAGCTGTAATCAGCTGTCTTCAAAATTCATCATCGCAATTGATGTGTCTGATGAAAAGCTGCCAGACAACCCGGCTGTCAATGCACTCGATGTTATGTTAAAAACCGAAGAGATTGCATCTTTATATCGAAGAGAAAGGCAGTTTAACAGGGCAGATGTAATCATACAGCCAATCTCTGGAACTCACCATTGGGCAGATTACAGTGCCTGGAAAGAGTTCATAGATATGGGGTATGAGAAAACAAGATCTCAAATAAAAGAGATCAAATCAAAGCTGCGTTGGATGCCAATTAGAAGACATTTTGCGATGTTTCGGCGTTTGCGATCTTAGTAAGATCATCCTGAATATATGTAATTATTTTTTCAGTTGCTCCGAGGCGGGAATGAAACCAGGTATCGATGCTTTGAGATACATGCTTTCTGTATTCAGAATCAAGTAGTGGTTGCAGCTGATTAATAAACAACCCAGCATCTGGTTCTGGTATTGAGAAGAATAATTTTTTCTGTGATAAATCAACAGCTTCAGGTGAATTCTTATAATGAGGACCCGCAAGTACCGGTAGCCCTGCTGCACAGGGTTCAAGAATATTGTGAATTTTTCCTTCGAAAGCACCGCCAATGTAGGCAAGGTCGGCGAGATCGTAAATATAAATGAGCAATCCCATGACATCGAGCAAGAGGACGTCCGCATCAGAATTAGCATTTTCAATTTCAGAAAAATTTTGTAAAACGAGAGATTGTTCCTGAGCAAGTGTCTGAATTTGAGAGAGATGGTCTAGATGAATTCGATGGGGGGCGAGAATCAGAAAAAAATCTCTGGTTTTAGAAAGTGCCGACAACAACATTTTTTCAGAAGTCAAATATGAAGAACCGGCAATCAAGATCGGCTTGTTCACTTTCTTTAAATATTCTTTCAGTTTTGATTTCAGCATTTGCTTTTCAACCGAGATGGAATTCTGCCGCTCAAGAATCGCTTCGAAACGGGTATCACCTGCGGTGATTGCCTTTAAACCCTGGTTCTCGAAAACCTGTGTCTGGGTCGGGTCTACTGTAAAGATTTGTTTCATCATAGAATATATCTTAATGTTAAAACGGGAAGCCAATCCTGTGGAGCGTTTCGAATTTTCGGGAAGAGCAGCACAGATTACATATTGCGGAATCGAGCGCAGGAATAATGCCTTTGCGAGATTATACCAGACATCGTAACGAGCATAAATCATCATGGCAGGGGGGTGGTTTAGAATCGGTTTAATCTTATGGGGCAGGTCAAAAGGCAATACAGTAAATATATCAGGATGGCTGTCGTTTTTTCTTTGCGACCAACCACTGTATGAATAGACACTGAAGACCTGTAATATCTGGGGCCAGATTTTTCGAATTTCGAGCCCCAAGGCCCTGACCTGTTCATATTCCCCAACCGAGGCAGAGTGAAACCAGATGTAAGGTTTACCTGCTACTTTACTCAAGTCGGGAGGATTTTTTCGTATGTTAAAATTATTACGCAGATTTTGGGAAAATAATGAGAATATCTTTGCCAATTTCAGAAATAAGGTTAGAGCGAAAGTGTACATAATCAGTGAACAATGTCGAATGTAGAGAAATTTGACAGAGGCTCATCAATAACCTGCACTTCGTCAACCCGGGAAAGAATGGGACCTTGCTGCAGCTTACTGTTCAATTTTCGATGATCATCAAGACTGCCTATTGCAATCAACTCTACTTCACCGCTGGTCAGATTTTTTACCTGACCCCGCATGGATAATTTGAGGGCTTCTTTTCGGGCAAACATTCGGTAGCCAACACCTTGTACTTTACCTGATATGATATAACGTTTTTGAATAGTGTTGCTATCAGGCAGAGACATACGTATATTTGTGAAGTGAAGATATAGGCGGGAATGGTGACTGTTCTGCAAAATCGACAGCTTCTGACACAATTGACTTTGCATTTTCGTCCATTGACTTGAGCTCTTCTTCTGTTATGCCGTCTTCTAATAGCTGAGCTGAAGAAATTAAAAGCGGATCTTTCTGTTTCATTGCTTCGAGTTCTCCTTCAGGTCGGTATTTAGCCGGGTCACTCATACTATGACCGCGATAGCGGTAGGTAATCACTTCAATCAATGATGGGCCTTCATCAGAGCGAGCCCGATTTACTGCTTCTTTAATGGTCTCATTTACAACCATTACATCGCCACCGTCAATTCGGTGGCCCGGCATTCCGTAGCCGTCAGCTCTCAAAGTAATATCTGGTTGTGCAAGGTGTCGATAGGCAGGAGTACCCATTGAATAAAGATTGTTTTCAACGATAAATACTACCGGAAGTTTCCAAAGACTTGCCATACTCAGGCCCTCATGAAAACCACCAATCGTAACAGCTCCCTCGCCAAGAAAACATAGGGTTACGGCTCTTTCTCTCTGGTATCGACTGCCAAAGGCTAAACCTGTAGCCACTGCCACATGCCCTCCGACGATACCATGACCACCCATAAAACGTACGCTTTTGTCGAAAAGGTGCATTGAACCACCCATTCCTTTAGAGCATCCTGTTTCTTTGCCAAATAATTCTGCCATAATAGCATTAGGCTGCATGCCTTTTGCAAGTGCATGACCATGTTCTCGATATGTCGCAATTACATAGTCGTTTGATTCTAATGCCCCGATTGCACCTACGGCTACGGATTCTTCGCCAATATAGAGATGACAGAATCCTTTTATCTTGCCACCTGCATAAGCCTTCGCCGCTGCCTCTTCAAAGCGTCTTATGAGCAGCATCTGCTCGTAAAATTTTAAAAGTTTGCGAGTGCGCGCTTTTGGCATTCTATTCTGTTGGTTCTGTCTGCAGTTGTACGTAGTTTTGAATACCCATCTGTTTGATGAGTTCAAATTGTGTTTCGAGAAAATCAATATGCTCTTCTTCAGAAGCGAGAATTTCTTCGAATAGCTCTCGAGATGTGAAATCTTTTACAGATTCACAATGGGCTACAGCATCTTTGAGCAGAGGTAAAACTTCCAATTCAAGTTCTAAATCACATTTTAGAATTTCTTCAACGGTTTCTCCCACTTTGAGTTTGCCTAAATCTTGTAGATTCGGTAGCCCTTCGAGGAACAGAATGCGATCCATGATTTTGTCAGCATGTTTCATTTCATCTATGCTCTCTTTATATTCATAGCTGGCAAGTTTTGTCAGACCGAAATTCTTGAGAATTTTTGCATGCAAAAAGTACTGGTTTATCGCTGTTAATTCATTCTTCAAATGCTTATTTAAGTATTCTATTACTTTATTATCACCTTTCATATACTATAGCTACGTGTTTTCGTAGCCCCCGTCAAGCTTTTTCTGCTTAAAAAGTTTTAAAACACTGAAACAAAACGCGAAATATCAGGTATATAGAATATATGAAGTGTAGAAAACAACCACCCTTTCAAATTCCAGAACCTATAGCAAATATCTGGGAAACTCTGATTCATGAAAACACCTGGGAGAGAATTGTTGTGCTAAGAAAAACTTTGCGAACAAGCTATTCCTGGGTGGTCAGGTTTTGTGTCTTTCGGCTGCTTGAAAGGAAAGATTTGAATCTACTTTTGGAAAATATTGATATTGTAAGCATCAGAAAACGGCCTGGCAAAAATTATCATCGACTGCAGTTGTGCCTGTATGGTATGGATGAAAAGCGTTTCCGCCTTGCAGCTCTTGAAACAGGAATCTCTATATCCGCCTTAATCCGAATCGCTTTGCAAAAATATCTTCATAAATTAGAGTTTAATTTCCGTGTAAGCAAAGAAGAATGTATAACCACTGCAATAAAAATTATTAAAACTGCTCAATTAGATAAAATATTTCAAGAAAAAATTCCTTGTGTACAAACTTGGTATCTAACAGGATACAGTTGAAAATGACTTAAGATTATTTTCTTTAATTGACATTCTGGTTTACACAGCAAACTCAGGTATGCCTCCTGTAAAACTGGTGCCCGCTCCCTGGAACTTGCGAGGAAGTGGATACATTATCGCATTAAATTTGCCTGAATCTGAACTCGAAAGGCACTTACCAAAGTTTTCAGATAAATTTGCATTTGTGAGTTTACCGATTATAATGTTGGTTGATTACCAGTCATCGGAAGCTGGTCCTTATTTTGAACTGCTTTTTATTCCCGGCCGGTTAGATACTCCAGACGGACAGTTCTGGCACATTACTAAAATATATGTTTCCACAGAAATTAGTGTGGTAAATGGAATCAACAATTGGGGTATACCAAAAGAGTTGGCTAACTTTCATTTTACAAAATATGCAACCGGGCATAAAGTCAGTGTTGAGTTGAATTCAAAAACAAAAATTGCCGAATTTGATTTATCTTTTTCTGACTTTAAAATTCCAGTTACAACGGCGATTGTTCCCGGTGGATTAATGAATTTTAGGCAACAAATTGACAACAAGCTATTTGATTATTCTATCTCTGCAAATGGAAAGATAGCTTTCGGGTCAACCAAGAGAGTAGCAACTAACCCTGATTTCTTTCCCAAAATATCATTGTCTAATATCAGAATGACCTTTGGGGTTCCCGATTTTAATTTGCAATTCCCTGTTGCAAATGTCAAAAGCATCTAAGGATTTATTGCTACGGATTTTCGCAGCCCTGACAATAAAAGAAAACAGAGTGATAGCCAGCTCATAACATTCAGAGCCTTAATTAGCAAAAAAGGTCCCATTTTTTGCGAATCTTCATTTACTTTGAGATTTCTAAAGCGCGCTATCCATTTAGGGTTGCCGTGAAAATTACCGAGATGATCTTCGACAAATGTATCACCGTCTTGAATTGCTTTTAATATAGTTCGTTCATCTATATTAGTCGATACAACCCAGGTAAAGCACTCCCCGAGGCCAGAAAAAAAGTGGTAATCTGAAGAACCTATTGCACTGAGTTTACTGCTACGGATTTTCGCAGCCGTATAAAAGTCAATCATAGACCTCCAATTCCATTTTGAAGATTGAATCAATGAAAATGCAACAGGATGAAACACTTCAGCTCCGTCTAATTTTTCTGAAACACTCAAAAAATTTTTATGATACCGTGAGACCGGGTGTGCAGCAATCGCTATACCTCCTTGTTCATGAATCTTATCCAGAATTTTCTCTTGAGGCTGGTCCCAGTCAATCACAGAATTGATTCCCAAAGCAATTATGTGCTGTTTTTTTGATGTGACTTCCTGTCCTGTAAGAACAATTGGGCCATCAACTAATTTGGAAAACCAAACTGCGATTTTAGAAGGCCATACCAAATTATGTTCAGTGATACCAATAATTTGTAAGTTTTTTCGTTTCGCCAGCAGAACAAGATCAAGGGGAGATAGAAATCCGTCGCTGAATCGAGTATGCATGTGCAGATCTGCTCTTAGAAAATAATGATTCTCAATCTTTAGGGGTTGCCTGTTTTTTGCCAAGTCCTCAAAATTAAAGAATGTACCTAAAAAAATTGAGAAGATCAGGGTAAATATGCTTAAATATTTTAGTATTTTCATGAAAATAGCAGGGGTTGCAACTGATTTGTAAGCATAAACCAACTTAAATACAGGCCAATATGAATTGTAAATTGTAACAGAGTCATAAGAATCAATTGGAATGTTGATCTAGGAATTGCTCGAATTTTTAATATATGCCAGAAGACTGCAAAATTGAGCAACAGACTCCAAATTACAGAAATAGTAAAAAGTGCCATAAAAAAAACAATAAATTCGATTGTAAAGAGGCTGTCTCGCCCTGGTTTTTCAACTAAAAATAAAACCATAAACGCCAGATAAAACAAATATACTGGAAAAAAGCTATTGATAAAAATGCGGATTGATTTTTTCAATCCTTTCAGGCCGAACCATAAGGAATAACAGATTGTAAATGCCATAACCTGATTCAATGGTACAAATGCCCACACAACTGTGGTATTCAACATTTGGAATAAATCGAGCAAGCCATGCGTTGAAAAACTTACGAATGCTCCCAGGACAATGAAGTAATTTCCTAAAAAAGAAATCCATCCACCAGCTGTATTTTCAAACTGTTCAGAAATCCAAACTTTGAACGGATGGATTGCAAATTGAACCTGAAAAACAAGATATTTCTTCATCGAGTGGTTGTATTTCTTATGGATATCGCGATGAAAACTCAAATAGCTTATTCAAGCATTGGTTCTAAATAAGAAAATTCTTATTGATCACCTGAATACAACTCTTATTGTAACCTGCTATGGGTTTCCGCAGCCGAAAAACAGACATCTCTCACGCCCAATCTGATCATGAGGCAGGTCACACCCATACTATGGGCGATAAGATGGGGGTCCTTGTATCTGCTTTATGTGCTCTACATTGTGCAGCCCTGCCTTTGTTGGTATCTTTACCTTCGCTCGCCGGCCATTGGATGGGAGATTCTCGACTTGAGTATTTTTTTGTAGGGAGTGCCGTTCTTTTTGCGGTTTACGCAGGAATAAATTCTTTAAAGAAGCGCTTTTATTCAATCTCTCTTTTATTCGCAGCAGGAATTTCGATTCTGCTGTGCGGATTGTTATTCGACGAGAGCATCGGTGTGTACTTCAGTATTTCAGGCGGAGTACTTTTGATCTTCAGTCATTTGAAAAATCAAAAGGCCTGCGCCTATAAAACCCACGATTCAGAAACAGATTTTTTTCACATTCCAGCCATTAAGGGCTCAAAGATGTGATGAAAAAGATTTTCTTCTTCAGTCTGTTAGCCCTGGGAGTATATGCGGGTACCAGTTTTCTTGCACTCGATTGGGATATTTTGCGTGAATATTCTGCAGGTAAAAAGCTGCCAGAAAAACTCTCTGCAGCTCAGAAGCAGAAGGTCAAAATGCCGGGCTTCATGATTCCTCTCGAAGATTATGCAGAGATGACTTCAGAATTTCTTTTGGTCCCTGTGCCAATGGCCTGTATTCATGTACCTGCGCCTCCCCCAAATCAGATTGTACATGTGAAAATGAAAAAGAACAAACAGGTTCCATTGATTTTTTATGAGCCTGTCTGGGTGTATGGGGACCTTAGAATAGAAAAGAAGAAGAATATCTATGCTTCAAGTCTTTTCTTCCTTTCGGGGGATGATGTAGAAATCTATGATGAATAAGAATTTTCCTGTGATTCATATTCAGAATTTAAAATTCGGTTATTCAACTGCTCGATCTGTTCTGAATATTCAAAAATTCACAGTGAATAAAGGTGAAAAAATTTTTCTTTTTGGGCCCAGTGGTTGCGGTAAAAGTACGTTGCTAAGCCTGCTTTGCGGTGTTTTGCATTCACAGTCGGGTATGGTTGAAGTTCTCGGCTCTGATTTTTCGAAAATGAAGGCACATAAAAGGGATATTTTTCGAGGCGCTCATATAGGCTATATTTTTCAGCAGTTTAATCTTTTGCCCTGGTTAACTGTTTATGAGAATATTGCCTTGCCCTGCCATTTAAATCCCGAACGGCGCTCTCTCTTAAATGGGAATTCCCTGCACGCAGAAGTTGAGAGGTTGTGCAACAAACTTGGGATAGATTCCCTGATGCAGCAAAAGGCCTCTGAACTCAGTATAGGCCAGCGCCAGAGAGTCGCCGCAGCACGAGCCTTTATTGGTAACCCTTCCTTGATTCTGGCAGATGAACCAACCTCTTCTCTTGATGCTGATCACCGAAAAAAGTTTATTGATCTGATGTTTGAAAATATGCAGAACACTGATTCCTCATTAGTATTTGTGAGCCATGACGCATCTTTGTCAGACAGATTTGATCGTTCGGTTTCTTTGCCCGAGATTAATCTGGTGAATTGATATGAAATATTTATTTTATCTCGCCTTAAGATCTCTCATAAACCGAAAAACAGCCAGTCTGTTGACTGTATTGTCGATTGGCCTCTCGGTCTGGTTAACCTTATCTGTCGAGCATATTCGTCGAGGTGCCAAAGAAAGTTTTGAAAATTCCATATCGGGAATAGACCTGATTGTGGGTGCCCGAACCGGTTCTTTCCAGCTCTTAATGTTCACAGTTTTTCAGATGGGCTCACCGAATGCCAATCTCAGTTTTACGACTCTTGAGCGTTATCAAAAACATCCTTTGGTTGATTGGGTTGTTCCTGTCTCAATGGGCGACAGCCATAAAGGCTATCGAGTCTTAGCCACCTCAGATACTTTTTTTGACAAGTATAGACTGGCGAAATCAGTAAAATTAAAGTTCTCAGAAGGACAGAGCTGGCAGAATTTTACCGGCGTAGTCCTGGGTAGTGAGGTTGCTCAGAAAATGAATTATCGAGTGGGTGATACAATTGTTCTCAGTCATGGAATGGCTGCCAGAAGTCTGCAGCATCATGATGATAAACCATTTTATATTTCAGGAATTTTGTCGAAAACACATACCTCCCTTGATCGTCTGGTGATCATCAGTTTGCAGGGAATGCAGGCTATTCATCACGACTGGCAGGATGGTGCCGCGCCTTTGCCTGGCGAAGAAACACCTCTTGAAAATTTACAGGAGCATGATCTGCATCCTCATGAGATCAGTGCATTCTATATTGGCTTAAAATCCAGAATTTCAGCGCTCACGATGTTGCGTGAGATCAATACTGACAAAAAGGAACCTTTAACGGCAATTATTCCCGGCTTGACTCTGGCCGAGCTCTGGAATGGTCTCAATTATGCTGAAGATGCATTATTTATTATCACTCTGGCAGTCATTCTTACATCTTTTCTTGCCATGCTAATTGCCATCTACTCATCTTTACAGGAACGCCGGCGCGAGATGGCAGTGCTTCGCTCATTGGGGGGCAGTCCGGGTTATATATTGCTTTTATTTTTGGCGGAGTCCTTTATGCTCAGCTTTTTGGGCAGCTTATCCAGTTTGTTTCTGTTCGCAGGGGTGTTGCTGCCTTTGCAGAGTCTGCTTGCCGGGCTTACGGGCCTCGTGCTGCCTGCCTGGCAAATTGGTGCCTATGAATTAAAAATTGTTTTTGCGGTGATCACCCTGGGAAGTGTTCTAGGTTTTTTCCCTGCCTATCGAGCTTATCGCAACCAGCTTCACGATGGTCTTGAAATTAAAAACTGAATTGTGTGAAATAGCTTGACCTTTCATCATTGCAATGAACTGTAATTTATGTTCGAAGAGTTTGACGAATTTATATCTGCTGTTTCAGTTGAGACCCACGTAAATTTTGAAAAAATAAAAGACGGTCACTATGAAGCCAATGTTGAGTTTGAGGGCGGTCGACACCAGCGTTGTACTGTGCGTCTTGCAAAAGATGATGTTGATGACCCGACTGTAGAATATTACTCTGTCATCTGCGAAGTTCCTCAAGAAAATACACAACTGTATAAGGCAGCTCTTATTCTTAATTTATCATTAACCTATGGGGCCTTATCTCTCATGGGCAACCACTTAATTCTCAAACAGACAACCTGGCTGCAGAACAATGACCCGCTACGCTTCATTAAGTCTCTGACATATGTTGCGGCGATGGCAGATGAACTCGAAGAGAAACTTACGGGTGATGATTTGCAATGACCAAAGTCGCCTTCTGGGGCACCCCGGGAATTGCAGCAGGTCTGCTGAATCTACTTCTCAAAGATGAATTTTTTTCTGTTCGTTATGTAGTTACTCAACCTGATAAACCGCGCAGTGCGCGTGGTCGTGAGGTTCTGCCTTCACCGGTCAAAAAGGCAGCTCAAGTTGCCGGTATCCCGGTGTTTTCCCCGACGTCTCTCAAGAAAGAGAAGCAGACAGTTTTAGATGCCAATACATCCGACCCTGTCGATTTTCATGTTGTACTTGCGTATGGTAAAATTTTGCCGCCTGAAATTCTTGACATGACTCCCGGCAGAATGGTAAATTTTCATGCCAGTCTCCTGCCTTTATTACGCGGGGCCGCACCGATAGAGTTTGCGCTGTTGCAGGGTTTTACCGAAACCGGTTGGACTCTGCAGAAAATTATTCCTGAGCTCGATGCCGGCGATATTCTGGCCCAAACCAAAGTGCCGATCTTAAAAACAGATACCCGCGAAACGTTATATGAAAAATTGACGGATGACCTGCAGCTCAATGCTTTGCCAGTCTTAAAAAAATTCTCGCAGGGAGAGCTCAAAGCGGTTCCGCAAGATGCTCAGCAAGCTACCTTTTGTGGGAAAATCTCAACCCAGATGGGTCTTATTGACTGGTCACAGTCTGCTGGTCAGATTTTGAATCTCTCCCGGGCTTTGGGTAAATCGCCCGGGGTTTACAGTTTTTTTCGAGGCAAGAAAATCAAGCTGGCCTTTCATCTTGATAAAAACATTTCAAATATTTCAGGACCTCCTGGTGAGATTTTGCAAATAGACCGTGAGTCGATGCTGGTAGCTGCGGGACAAGAGGGTATTTATGTGCAACAATGCCAGGTTGAAGGTGGTCGATCACTGGCTGCAAATGATTTTTGCAATGGCTACCATCCAAAAATTGGCGAAAAGTTTGGATGAACTAAAACTCAAAAGAAAAACCACATTTCGGTTTAAGAATTTTCAGATTGTTCTGGATAAAAAGTCCATCGAAAAACCGGAACATGTAACCATGAAGGCACTTTTATGGTCCATGTATATTGAAGAGTTTCCGGCCCTCAAGGTCGAAATAAAAGTCGGGGGCCGCTATAAACCAGATCTCGTAGCCCAGGATTCTCTAGGCAACATACAACTTTGGGTCGAAGTCGGTCGTGTCAAACCAGCCAAAGTGGCAAAACTGGCTTCAACTCATAAAGCGGCTCGAATTGTAATTGCAAGGTGGGGTAATGCGCCTTCATTCAGAACTTCCCTGTTAAAAGTTTTATCACCTGAACAGCTGAACTCTGGCAGAATTACCCTGATCAATTTCATTCCCGAACAATGCAGAGAGTGTATTGACTCGAATGGAAAAATTGATTTAGGGAAGGTTGGGTATAGAAAGATTGGACTAAATTCGGAAGCTTAAAAGCATCTGCAAATTACATTACTTCTGATTGTACAGCATTTATGCCATCTTCAAATACAGTTATATACATAAATAACTACAAACCTACATTGAAAATTTACAAACTCTGTTTCGTCCTGAATTCTTAGACATATAAAGAGCCTGATCGGCACGCCGAAGGATATCTTCGATTGAGGTGTCATCCTGGAAAATACTGGTTAATCCGATACTGATTGTACAATGAATTACTTTTCCATTTTCAAGTTTGAAATTCTTATCTTCTATTTCAGCTCGTACTCGTTCGGCCATTATGGCGGCCTTATCTAAACCGGTATGAGGCATAAGAATTACAAACTCTTCTCCTCCTAGACGAGCTGCCAGATCTGCTTTTCTAAGGTTTTGTAGAATTTTTGAAATTTCTTTTAATATCAAATCTCCTGCGAGATGGCCATATTGATCATTTACTTCTTTAAAATGATCAAGATCCAGTAAAGCCAAAGAGGTTTCCTGTGCATACCGATTGCATTTATCCAACTCACGCATGAGTTCCTGGGTAAAAAACCGGCGATTCTTGAGTCCGGTTAATGAATCTGTAGCTGCGAGGTTTGACATTTCCAATGCTTTGAGCTTAGATGAACTTATGTCACAGAATAAACAATCCAGGCGAACAGGGTTTTCTTGCTCATCAAAGATGACAATTCCACGATGGCGAACCCATTTTATAACACTCTCGGGGCAATGTATACGATATTCAACATCAAAGCTGCCTTTTCTCTCAAGTTGTTGGTAAATGGTAGAAATTAGACCAACGTCTTCTTCAACTATGCAGGTTTCCCAGTATTTATCATGCCTAAGAAGGTGTTTATAATCTTGCTGAAATAGGTCTTTTGCTGAAGGTGTTAAAAAGACTGTAGAGTATTTAGGCCACTCATAAGACCATATCACATCTTGCATATGGGTTAGTATGCTGGATTCTATTCTTAATTGATTCGGGGTAACTTTCATGATGAAAATATCAAGTGGTTTTTGATTATTGAAAACTTTCGGGTAGTCTTTATTCTACCGATAACTTGTATAGAGTTTTCCGCTATTGGATATCGAAATATGTAGTGTTATGTTTGAGATTATTACCGTTTTAATATTTTAGGGGTTTGTTTTTCTTTAGCGACCACTGAAAAATACGTCCATGATAATTTTCACAGTAAGTGTGTTCTTATGTGCAAGAAAAACAGGTTTTTATAAAAAATAACTTCAAAACGAATCATTTTTGGGAGAATCTATCGCAAATTTTTCTATAGCTGCAGTCTAAAATCCAGAGCAGTCATCCCTTAATATAAACGGTATCAATAAGAAAAAATCTGTACAGTGCAAAACGATTGTAATTAACAATCTAAAATTACTATGAGTTTTCGTTATACTCTATTATTACTTCTTCTCCTGCTTCCCTTAATTTCCCTGCAGGCGGGTTATTCTGATGAACGCTATTACAATGAGTTCGGTATGATGGCAGGCGAGTCAAATAATAAGAATGAACTGGCATTTGTTACCGGGGTCAAGGAGCTTATGATCCAGAGAAAGAACCCAGGCTACAAGCCCCTGCTGACAAAATATGCCTATGGTATACAGGATTTTCAATTAGAACTTGGTTCTGGGTTTGGTATTGCAGGTACCGGTTTGCCGGGTTCAAATCTAAATTTTGGCTATCTTGATTATTTAAGTGTGAACGGCTTTGCATTGCATCTGGGACTCGAAGCGTTGAATTTTCGATACAGCGCAAATACAAATGGCCGGCGGCTTGATTTTTTTGAATGGCAGCCAATGCACAGCTTTGGTGCCCGCTTTCAGAACAATGAATTGAGTGGACTGTTATATTTTAAAGCAGGTGCATCCATCGGTACCATAGCAAATGCCGGGGCCCGGCCGGCCTATGGCATAGAGACCATTCTTATCTATCGCTCTTTCGATTTCAATACTGGCTTTATTCGGGTACTCGATACAGTTTCTGCATTTGATTTTTGGGATGCCGGTCTGACGTATCGAATCAATATGCAGTATTCATTTGCCTTGAATGCAAAGTTTCTGCTGTTTTCGGGAACCTCAAATAATTTAGAAAATTTTCAAAATTACTCTGACGGGCATATAGCAGAAAACCGTATTTATTTTACATTGCGCTATTCTCCCCTGAAGTCTCTCTATTCCAGTGAGTTTCAGATTTAACTTTCTAACTGAATCTGAATATCTGGCAGAGTGGTATTTTAGCCTAAGCCACTGGCTTCGCATTTCTTTTCTGTACTTTAACAGACTGTTCTGCAAAGTGTCTTATGCGCTGGTCATTATACATAGGACAATTTAAAGAAATCAAAGTTTACATTCACTGGACATTCATTCTTCTGTTGGGTTTTATTTTATTCTCCCAATACCGAATTGGCAGCAGCACACAAACGATGCTGTTAACGATGGGTTTCGTGGTCTGTATATTTAGCTGTGTTTTATTGCATGAGTTCGGGCATGCTTTAACGGCTCTGCATTTCAATTTTAAGACAAAAGATATCATTCTACTGCCCATTGGTGGTATCGCCCGCATGCAGCATCTGCCTGAAAATGCAAAACAGGAATTGGCAGTTGCGATTGCTGGCCCTGCTGTGAATATTGTAATTGCAGGATTACTGTTTTTGATTGCAGGGTTGCCAGCTTTGACTGTCGAGACTCTGTATTTGAATACCATTACTCCGCAAAATTTTTTACATAGTCTAATCGTGATAAATCTGGTACTGGCAATCTTCAATATGATTCCCGCTTTCCCGATGGATGGGGGCAGGGTTTTTCGGGCTTTACTTGCCTTAAAGTTTGATCGATTGACGGCAACCAAAGCTGCTGCGTTCCTGGGTCAGTTTCTGGCCATTTTGTTTATTGTGTTTGGTTTCTTTAATAATGTCTGGCTGGTCTTTATTGGTTTTTTTATTTTCCTGGGCGCCGGTTCAGAAGCCAGCCAGGAAGAAACGAAAAACAGGCTGTCTGCATTTCATGTAAAAGATATATTAATGAAACAATTCAGAATTTTTCATCCCGATGCATTGCTTTCAAAAGCAGTTTCTCATATGCTCAACAGCCAGGACAAAGAATTCATTATTGTAGATAGTGAAAATATAGTCGGAGTACTCACACGCAACGAAATAATAGCGGGCATAGGCGAATACGGCGAGAATGTTCCTATTCGTACCGTTATGAGACGGGATATCGTCATCATTGATTCTGAAAAGAGTATAGAAGAGGCCTGGACAATCATGCTTTCGGGAAATCACACCATTCTGCCAGTGGTTGATGCCGGCAAGTTAAGCGGGGTAATTGATCTTGAGAATATCAGCGAATTCCTGATGATCAGAAAGGCACTTTCTGCACGAAATACAGTAAACAGAAATTAATTCAAAATATCTTCTCGTAAAAAAAATTGACAATCTGAACTGGTTTTATAGATTAAGGGCGAGGGTCGCATAAACCCCGATTACTAAAATGATCCTGAACAATTAAAAATCCTGAGAGTTTACTTCTGTAAGCTTTTAAATCATTTAAACGTAGGGCCTTCGGTCGACGTAGAAAATTGTTTCTTGAATAATCTGCACAATCGGCCGCTACAATCCTGTAGAAGAATTTTAAATTCAAACTACCGGGCAGGGCAATCTGCATCTAAGATGCATTGATAATATACGAGGATAATGTATGGGAAAATTAGTATATCATGTTGCTGTTTCAGTTGATGGTTTTATTGCAAGACAAGACGGTTCTATAGACGGGTTTATTATGCAGGGAGAACATGCAGATGAATATGCCCGGGAATTACAGGATTATGGTGTCTCAATTATGGGTAGAAAAACCTATGAGTTTGGGTATCAGTACGGAATGCCACCCGGTACAAATCCCTATAAACATATGCAGACATATGTGATTTCAGATTCTTTGCAATTACCGCAAGAT
The DNA here is from genome assembly GCA_020440825.1 of Leptospiraceae bacterium. Taxonomy (GTDB): domain Bacteria; phylum Spirochaetota; class Leptospiria; order Turneriellales; family Turneriellaceae; genus JAGRNJ01. Next base: position 84,328 of record JAGRNJ010000006.1, read on the forward strand.
AAAGATTTATCGCTTCATCAGTTAGGTCGAAATTCTTTACCTGATATCAGGCAAATTCTTGAAGATGCGCAAAAAGATGTTTATCTGTGCGGAGGTAGTCTACTCGCCGGATATCTCTTATCCCACCGCCTGATTCATAGGCTGGTTCTAAAGGTAAACCCGGTAGTGCTCGGGCAAGGCAGGCCACTGTTTGAAAATTTTAATTCTGTTGTGAATTTGAATCTTCTTTCGGCAAAGAAATACGAGAACGGGGTTTTCAAAAACGAGTACCAGGTACTTACGCAGTGATAGCAGCTTCTAGATCTTCTTTTTGAAAAGGTTTAGGCACGATTCTGGAAATCTGATAACGAACTAACTCTGCTTTATCAAGTTCTTCAGGGTCGTGCGCTGTTATTGCAAAAAGCAGAGTCTGACCAAGCGAATGCTTTTTTTCGAGCTCGCGAATCTGTTCGCTGGTTTCAAAGCCATTCATGCCAGGCAGCTCAATATCCATAAAGATAAAATCAAAGGTTGTTTGCTCTTCTAAAATTTTTCGTGTAAACAGTAAGACAGCTTCTTCGCCCGACCCGGCAATAGTAAGTTTATGCCCCAGACGCTTCATGTAATGAGCAAACAGTTGCTGGTTTGCTTCTTCATCTTCAACCAGCAATATCTCTCTGGCATGATTCAATAAATCAGTATTTTTTTCTTCTGTTTTGCTATTACTTTTTTTAACACTGATCGAAGAGAATTTCAAGGATGTTAAATTTTCTATGGCTTCAATCAACTGACTTTCGAGAAAGGGTTTCATAATGAATTCATCACAGCCAGCTTCAATAGCTTTCGTCTTATCTTCAGTGAGAACACTGGCAGTCAAAGCTACAATTTTGAGAGCCGGTTTTTTCAGGGAGCCATCTTCTTCACGTTTGCGTAACGCCCGGGCAGTTTGCAATCCGTCAAAATCTGCCATTCTTAAATCTAACCAGATCAAATCAGGATTAATTTTGTCTATTTGGGCCAGACACTCCAAGCCTGAGGCAACCTCACTGACCCGAATTCCCATGTCTTCAAGTATATTGCGCAATACCATCCGGTTTGTCTGGTTGTCATCGACAATCAAATGATGTGCTTCTTTCTGGCCGGGCGCGATCTTCATAACAGTGTGCGTTGAAAATTCTTCTTCTGGTATAATCCCGGTATGCAGTTTAATCTCTATGGTAAAAGAAGAGCCTTTACCGGGTTCACTTTCGAGGGTGACTTCACCTCCCATCAGGTTGGCAAATTTCTGGGTAATCGAAAGACCCAGGCCGGTACCTTCACCCGAATGTCTGCCGCTCTCTGACTGGCTGAACGTTTCAAAGATACTTGAATGATCGGGTTTGGGTATTCCCGGGCCGGTGTCTGTAACTGTGATTCTTGCAACAACAAGTGACTGAATAGTTGAAGTCGACACAGAGATTTTCACACTTCCTTTCACAGTAAACTTAAACGCGTTGCTTACCAGATTCAAAATCATTTGCCGTATTTTTTTTTCATCGCCAGAAACCCATTCCTGGGTATTGTGCTCTATATTCAGTTGATAATCCAGGTTCTTTTCTGAAGCAAGGGGCAAAAACAAAGAATAGACTGATTCAAGCATTTTTCTGAAATTAAAATTCCGGTTAATTATTTCAATTTTGCCCGCTTCAATTTTTGCAGTATCGAGAACATCGTTGATGAGAGCCAGAAGATGGGTACCGCTTTCATGAATGATATTCAGCTTTGCCCTTTGATCGGGCTGCATATCTGTATCGCGCTTTAGAACCTGGGTAAAGCCCAGAATTGCATTCATCGGGGTGCGCAGTTCATGGGTCATATTGGCCAGAAAAACACTCTTGGCGTGATTGGCCTTTTCTGCTTCGAGTTTTTTTTCTTCAATGACCCTTTTTGCCATCTCATTTTCATTCAGGGTTGTACGAATTCTTTCGAGTACATAATTATACCTCTCGGCAATCTGGCCAACTTCCGTGAAAGGTTCTACAGAAACATTAGAGCTGATATCACCGGTTTTTTTTTGATGGTCCATTGCATTAAACAGATCGATCAATTCTGTTGTCGCTCTATGCTCTGACCAGTTGAGTCCCATCTCTTCAGATTTTAACGATATACGCAAAGGAAGAAACCTGTTGATCAGGAAAAAAAGGGCTAATGGTAAAAGAAAGGCATATCCTGCAATGGCAGCGATACCTTGCAGTTGTACAAGCAGTTGATCTATTCGGGAGAGTCCGATGCCCAGATCTCCCAGATCGGCGAATAAAGCGACCGCGATGGTACCCCAGATTCCTGCGAAAAGATGCACAGGAATGCCGCCTACTGCATCGTCCATTTTCAAGCGGTCGAGAAAGTAAACCCCTGTAACGCCAATCACTCCGCCTATACTGCCTATCAAAATTGCATTCCCGGTCGACACGGCATGGCAGCTTGCTGTAATCGCAACCAGTCCGCCAAGCGAGCCATTGAGAGGTGCAGTCGGAGGGATAAAATCATGAATTAAATAACCCACCACAATGGCGGCACATAACCCGCCGCCTGAAGCAACTATGGTGTTGGTTAAGATTTCAGCGACCCTGTGGTTGAAGGCGAGTCCGCTGCCGCCATTGAAACCAAGCCAGCCAACCCAGAGAAGAATACCTCCCAGCATTGAAAGTGGCAGATTACTGCCAACTACAGACCTGGGTGCTCCATTTTCAGGATAACGCCCCCTGCGAGGGCCTATTATTATGAGCAATGCAAGCGCTACCCAGCCGCCAACACTGTGCACCACAGTTGAACCTGCAAAGTCTACAAACCCCGATGCCTTGAGCCAGCCGGTGTATTCCGGAGAATGGTTTCCCCAGGCCCAGTGACCGGTAATCGGGTAGATCAGCAGAGAAATTATAAAAGTATTGAAAATATAGGCTTTGAAGCGAACCCGCTCTGCTACCACGCCTGAGACAATTGTACTTGCGGTGGTACAGAACATCATTTGAAAAATAAAGTAAGATGCGTCGAAAAGGCTTACCTGGCTGAAGTCCATGAAAAATTTATCAGTACCCCAAAGGCCGAAACTGGTTTTACCAAACATGAGGCCGAAACCGATTGCCCAGAAAATCAGTACGGTTATACCAAAATCAGTGACATTTTTAATGGCAACATTGATTGAATTCTTTGCCCGGGTTAGGCCGGCTTCTATGCATAAGAAACCAGCTTGCATGGTCATGACCAGACCTGAGCAAATCAGTATCCACAGAGCGTTTATCGTTTCTTGTTCAATCATGTATTTATAATTTTGAAACTTGAATTACAACAACAAACCTTTGGGGCGATCGCCCGTCGATGTTTTTTCGTAAAACCTTGCCACACCGATTCTGCTCTATTTTGTGGTTTATGGCAAATACAGACTACAAATGTTATTTCGATATAGAGATTGATGGTGAGCCGGGTGGCCGCATTGTTTTTAAATTATACGCTGATGATGTTCCCAAAACTGCAGCGAACTTTCTGGCTCTGGCAGATGGTACAAAAGGGTATGGCTATGCCGGCTCTGCGTTTCATCGTGTGATTCCAGAGTTCATGCTGCAGGGCGGCGATTTTACCAATCACAATGGTACCGGTGGTAAAAGTATTTACGGCTCAGTATTCGAAGATGAAAACTTTAAATACAAGCATGATAAGCCCGGTTTACTCTCGATGGCGAATCGTGGACCCGGTACTAACGGAAGTCAATTTTTTATTACAACTGTGGTCACCGCATGGTTGAATGGCAAACATGTGGTGTTCGGTGAAGTATCAGAGGGGATGGATGTCGTCAAAAAAATTGAAACACTCGGCAGTTCAAGCGGGGCACCCCAGAAAAAAATCGTCATCAAAGAAAGTGGCCTGTTAGACAATGCCGATGAAATACGCGCTTTTATTGAAAAACAAAGTAATAACGGCTAAGAAAAAACACTAATTTAAGATGAGCGTAACACATGCACATTCCCGAAGCCTATTGTTCAATGGTTCTGTTCATGATTTTGCCGAACGGCACAATATGCTCTATGTGTACTTTAAAAAACTTGCCGGCCAGGACTTTCAAAGTTTTAAGATTGAAGAAGCCTCATGCAGTGAAGACTCCTGTCCGGTGATTGAAACCTACTTCACCATAATTGCAGAAGATGGGAATAAACTTGAACTGTCTGTACCGAGAAGTTTAAACAGTATTTCTAAAATGGATCTTCACCTTGCGGCCGGCAAGCAGTGGCAGCATGGGTGATAATCGGGAACCACCATCTGGCTTTGGCCGTCTGTTGCAAATCTCAGGAATGGCCTTTAAGATCGGCTCTTCGCTTCTTGCCCACTCGACTGCCAATCTGTTGAAAGGTTCGCGGGGTATTGCCCCCGATGTCTGGTTAAAGAATGCCACCCGCATGATTGAAACCCTGGCAGAGCTCAAGGGCGGGGCCATGAAAGTAGGGCAGATGCTTTCTTTGCAGGAAGGCCTGTTCCCGCCTGAAGTCATTGAAGTACTTGGGGTTTTGCAGAAAGATATTGAGCCATTGCCATTTGAAAAAATTGAACCTGTCTTGCGCGCAGTGCACCCTGAATATGAAAAACTTTTGAGCATTGAGCACAATGCCATTGCTGCGGCCAGTATTGGCCAGGTACATCGCGGTAAATTGCTCTCAGGTGAAGAAATTGTGATTAAACTGCAATACCCGGGGGTGGCAAAAGCCATCCACTCAGATTTTCGCGCTCTCAAAACATTGCTTTCTCCTTTTCTAGGGTTATTCACCGAAATAGAGCTTGAACCGATCTGGGAAGAGATTCGCCGCCAGCTGACCCGGGAAACCGATTATGAACTTGAGGTAAAATACCAGCGGGAGTTTTATGAACGGGGCAAAGCCGATAAGAGGGATGGCATAGTCCCTGAACCATTGGAACAGTTTTGCGGGAACGGAGTAATTGTCTCTCGCTATCTGCCCTCTATTCAGGGTAAAAACCTGATTCGAGAACGTCCATCCGCCTTGCGCGATCTATGGGGTGAAAACCTGTTTAAGATCATTATGCGCCAGGCACTGCAGCACGGGGTCTTA
>JAGRNJ010000006.1:89497-103555 GCA_020440825.1 Leptospiraceae bacterium
ACATGCCGATCCCAATCTGGGGAATTTCGGGTTTCTGGAAGATGGTTCCGTCGTGTTGTATGATTTTGGTCAGGTAAAAGAAATTCCCCGCGAGCTACGGTATCGTTATATTGAAATTATAGAAGCGGCAGTTGAAAATAATGTCCCGCGCCTGCAGGAAATTCTTTACCAGACCGGCATGAAAGACATGAAGCATGATGTTCCTTTGCCCTTGCAGTTTATCGAAGATCATTTAATTGTAATGGAACCTGTCTTGTCGGGCAGAGTTGCCACGATTGATCACAAGGCCGGTATTGTCTCGGCCCTGCTCGAACTGGGGCAGAAATACTGGGATTTATCGCGCCGTATTACTTTCCCGGCCGGAATTGTATTTATTCAACGTACCTTGGTTGGTCTACTGGGAAATATCTCAAGTCTTGCGCCGACCGGCCCCTGGGGAAAAATTTTAAGAACCGTTACCGAAGAAGCGGCGTCTAAAAAGTAATCGGGATTAAATTCCCGACCTTAACAATATGTCACACTTTAAACCCCATTGGATACTAGGTTTCAGTTCATTGTTCTATGCGCCTTCCATTCTGTCGCAGGCATCTTTAAAGCAGGCAGAACAGTATCTCAAGAACGGCCAGTTTGAAGCTGCTCGCGGGATTTATGAACAGGAATGTGATGTTGAAAATATTTTCTGTATTAACCAGTATAGTGTTGCATTGATAGTACAGGGTGAATATGCCCAGGCTCTTCAAAAACTGGAGCAGATTTCAGATTCTGTCTGGTTGCCTGTTGAATATTATCGCAATAAAGGTTTGTGCCATTATTTTCTCAATGATATTAAATCAGCAGAAGAGTCTTATCGATTGGGTATTGCAGCTGGTGACGCTCTCGCCAATGCAAACCTTGCCTATCTTATGATCATGCAGGGCCGTTTTGATGAAGCCGAAAAAATTTTATCATTGAAAGCAGAAAATGAAGAGATGCAATACTGGACGCTGCTCTATTCAGGGTTACTTGACCTGCGCCGTTCGAGACATTTACAGGCAGAAAAAAAATTAACTGCTCTTCTTAAGAAATTTACCGGCAGTTTTGACGGCTATCTTTATCGGGCCAACGTCTACTATAGGCAAAGAAAATACAATGAGGCAAAGGCAGACCTCGCTCGGGCAGATCTCATTATTCCAGGGAACTCAGAAACCCGGGAACTGCATATGAGGTTAAACTCATTACCTACCAAAAATTAAAAGGAATATTATGAAACAGCTAAACACGAACATTATAGCAATCTTAGTTTTCTGCTCGGCAGTTTGGGCAGCGGAAACTTTTAAGATGAAGGCGGGTCCTGCCGGTTTCAGTGACCGGTCAATCAAATCGGCAGCGTATTCTCTGCCGGGTGATTTTTCCCGACTTGCACTGCGGGTAACCGGTTTTGATCTCGGAAAACGCGGCAACGGTAAATTTATTGGTGAAAAAGGAATTCGCATTGATGTACCCGAAGATGCTTTCAATATAAAAGACAAGTCTGGTTTGCGACTTGAAATTATTGAAGTTCTTGATCCCATCGATTTTCTGATTGCAGGTTTGCCAATGTACACACATGCTCAAGAGGGTGGTCATGCCCTCACATCAGGCGGTATGGTTTACCTGAGGTTTACTCAGAATAATCGCGAGGTTCCGCTGGCATCGGGAAAAAGTGTGCGGGTTCAATTTCCCGATCTGTTTCCGCAGCAGAACTTTGACCAGTACCGGCTTATTCCCGGCAGGGGCTGGCAAAGAAGCGGACCGGTTGAGACGACTGAAGCAGCTGCAAATAATGATGAGCAGGAAATCTGGGGGGTAGGATCCCGTTCTTTTTCAGCTTTCCAGACCGGCTGGTTAAATCTTGATTATCCTGAACCGCAGATCGCCTGTCTGAAGGGAAAAATTTCCGGGGCAAATGCCAAAATGCCGATTATTGTTTCGTCAGTTGGTACGAATCATCGCTCTTTCTTTTCGGTTTATGTTTCTCCCGGTGAGGAATTTCGTATCAATGTACTGAGAAGCAAGGCTGTCAAATTGATTGCAATGCAGGGCAAAAATCAGCTCGGGTTCTCTGATGAAATTATTACACCGAATCAGACAGGATTTCAATATGATTATAAAAAAGGAAAAGATACCTGTGTTGAAACTCAGGAAATTAAACTGCAGCAGGCAGAGAAAAGTGTGTTTGAAAGTCCAGAAAAACTTGCAGAGGTTACCGGGTTAAAGGTTTACCGGCCACAGGCAATTCAGTATAAAGAATAAAATTGCTAAATCACTTCAGTGGCTTTCATCCAGCCTAAGATTCTTGCGAGCTCTTCTTTAATATTGTCCCGCACATATTCGAGGGTTACCATTGCATTTTCATAAAATTTCTTTCGATCACCGAGAATGGAATCTTTTTTAACACTTTCTGTTTCTTTGTGAATCATATCGAGCAGACGTATTCCGCCGTGCATTGCAGAGATCATGACTTCGCCGACGGTTAAAGCCTGAATGTACAGCATCTGGGCCGATGAATTCAGCTTTTCGACATATACTTTTTGATTGCGATCTAAAGTGCCCACATAGTGGGAAATATTTTTAGGAAAGCGCTGGTATTCGATAATCAGATTCTGTGCTTTGCTCAGGTGTTCCTGTATGTCATGATCGTAATGAGTGGTCAGGTCGAGAATAAAGTCATGATCACTTTCATGATCATCAAAGGCACCTGAGTTTTTGAGGTTTGAAATGATACCCCGAAAACGCTCAGAGAATTTTTCTGCTTCCCGTTCAAGAGTACCCATATACATGGTTAAATCACCAATATCCATAGGCTCGATATCGAGTTCTACCAGCCACTCAGGAATTTTCCATGGTGCGGGATGTTTTTTAGAAATGTGCGGCAGATCAATTACTTCTTCTTGACCGGTTATTTTCTTCTGTTTAGCTTCGGTAGCTTCTTCATGCCCCAGGGCAATTCTCACAATTTCAACTTTTCTGCTGCGTTTGTTGAAGCGGGTAGCGTATCTGCGCCCCTGGGTATCAATATAGCGAACGTCTATATTGCCCACCCCGATGCGGGAAGTATCAATATCCGTTACCGATTCTATGCGCACATAATTACGCGCCATGCTTACCTCTTATCTAAAGGTGTATAGCTTTCGTTGCGCTTTCCCGTATATTCTGCCCGCGGTCGTATAAGTCTGTTGTTTTCATATTGTTCTAAGACGTGGGCTATCCACCCTGCAGATCTTGCAACAGCAAATACAGTGGTAAACATATCTGTGGGAACCCCGAGTGCATAAAAAACCAGACCACTGTATAAGTCGACATTGGCATGCAGCTTTTTGGTTTCCTGCATGGTTTTTTCAATCTGTTCGGCGATCTTGTGGTATTTTTCATAGCCATGCAATTCACAGAGCTCTTTGCTCAATTTACGTAAAATCGGTACCCGGGGATCGCCGTCTTTGTAAACCCGATGACCAAAACCCATGATACGGGTTTTTTTGCTGAGTTTTTCTTTGACCCATTCTTCAGCATCTTCGGGGTCGGCAATATCGAGCAGCATCTCCATTGCTTTCTGGTTTGCGCCGCCATGCAGGCTGCCCTTTAAGGTAGCGAGAGCTGCGGTCACCGCTGAGTACATATCTGCCATTGTAGCAGCCGTAGTACGGGCAACAAACGTAGAGGCATTCAATTCATGCTCAGCATACATCATCAGGGTGAGGTCTAAGGCTTTGCTGGAGACTTCATCTGGCTCATCTGCCCATAGCATATACAGAAAGTTTTTTGCGAAAGAGAATTCAGGTTTTGGCAATACAGATGATTTTGCCTTGCGGTGACGTTCAAATGCAGTCAGTAAAACCGGCATGCGTGCGAGAATGCTCACGGCTTTTCTCTGGTTAGCATCTTTTGAGAGATCATCTGACTCATGGTCATACAAGGCTAATGAGGAAACCAGAGTTCGCAATGCGGTCATCGGGTGCACCTGGCGGGGAATGTGATTGATGTATTCTCGAATTTCACGAGGTAATTGGGAATATTCAGAGATTTCTGATTTCATTCTCTCAAGCTCTTTTGCCCCGGGTAACCGGCCATACCATAAAAGATAGACTACTTCTTCATAATGTGAATTTGCTGCCAGATCTTCAATCGATATACCTCGATATGAAAGGCTCTGGCCTTCGATATGACTTATCGAAGAGGGCACTGCTTTGACTTCTTCAAGCCCGGCGTGGTGGTCTGTAGACATAGTTGAGTATCGCGATAGCCGATGTTTTGTCAACTGCTATCAATTTAATGGAATCGACATGTTTCTGACATAAAAAGTTGAATCTGCTAGGCAGATTGAAGCGCTCTGCAATATTGCAATTGTAGATAGTAAATTGTCATTATTGTTGTACTGCAAATAATACAAGCAAGTTTATGCCTTATCGAATTCAAAATAACAGACAGTTAAAGAGTATACGCCGAAGGTTTTATCTGCTGATGGCTCTGATCTATCTTCTGATTATTCTGGTGAACGGAATTTCAGGCTATATTCTCTATTCCGTTTCTCTGGAACAAACGAAAAGCAGACTGCTCGATAAAGCAGTGAGCATGAGCAGACTGATTGAGGCAGTTGCCAAATTTGACCAGATCAACAGCTCAACTGCCCACCCCAAAGGAGCTTCAGCGGCGACCTTAAGTCAGGTAATTGATGCATATTCTTCTTACAAAGGTTTTGGCGAAACCGGTGAATTTGTTTTAGGGCGGATGGAGGGCGATGAAATCAATCTTTTCCTGCGCTTTCGCGAAAATCTGTACAATCGTTCAGTCTTTATACCGCTGGATGCAAAACGCTCCCTGGCAATGAGGCAGGCACTTGCAAACCAGACCGGGGTTGGCGAGTATATCGATTATCGTGGTGAGCATACACTCAGTGCTTTTTCTTACATAATGACGCTTAAGATAGGCCTGGTTGTAAAAATGGATCTGGCTGAAATTCGCGAACCCTATCTCAAAGGGTTTCTTTCAATCGGTGGTATATCTCTACTGCTTATGATCACCATCACACTTCTGTTTGCCCGAATAACAACTCCTATTCTGCACGAGTTTTACCTTAGTAATAAACGCAATGATAAACTCTCACAAGCGATACTGGAAATTCAGGACAATGAGCGAGCTGTTTTTGCCAGAGAACTGCATGATAATCTGGGATCTTCTCTGGTTGTTTTGAAAATGATGCTGCAATCTTTTTTGAAAAAAATTCAACCGACGGCTACAAAATCAACTCATGAAATTTTAAGTTATATGGATATGATTGTTGAAGATACCCGCAGTTTGTCGCACAGTCTTTCGCCTGAAAACATGAAAGAGCTGGGCTTGAATGAGTCTATTTCAAGATTGGTAAATCGCATTCGCAAAGCGAGCCCGAACCTGAAAATTAATTTGAGTTTAGAAGGGTTTGAAAATTTTTTTACAGATCATTGGAATACCCATGCCTATCGCATTGTGCAAGAGGCATTGAACAATGTCATCAAGCATTCCCAGGCAAAGCTGGTGCAGATTGTCTGGGTAGGCCAGAACAAGTGCCTTATTATTCGCGATGACGGAATTGGTGAGGGCATTACAGAAAAAACCGGCCAGAATTTCGGTCTATCGGTCATGCATGAACGTGCTGAGGCCATCCATGCAACATTAAAAATTAAGCAGATCAAAGCATCTGGTACAGAGGTGATACTTGAATTCAGAAATTAAATTGATAATTGCAGATGACCACAATCTCATTCGAACCGGAATACGCAAAATTCTGGAAGATGAAACCGGCTTTAAGGTGATTGCCGAAGCAGACTCGGGAGACAAGCTTATTGAGCAGGTACAGAAGCATCCCCATTGTGAGCTGGTGATAACCGACCTCGCGATGCCGGGTATGAGCGGCTTGTCGGCAATAAAACAGTTAAAAGAGAAAAACAAAAATCTCAAAATTCTGATACTTTCGATGCACAAAGAATCAGAATATGTTAAGCATGCCATGTCTTTAGGGGTAGATGGCTATGTGCTGAAAGAAGATATTCATGACCAGCTCACCGGAGCGATCAAGAGTATTATGAAAGGTGAAAAAAGTTTTTCATCCCGACTCACGAAATATATGCTCGAGCAGACAACGCGGCCGAAAGCAGACAGTGTCTTATATGAGATATTGACAAAACGGGAGCGGGAAGTTTTTCTATTGGTTGCCAAAGGCCTCACCAATAAAGAGATTGCCAATCACCTCGATATAGGCTTTCGAACTGTTGAAACTCACCGTTCAAATCTGATGCATAAAATGGATTTCAATAATCTTCAGGAATTGATTACATTTGCGATTGAGAATGGTTTCATGGATTCTCAAAACAATGATGTTTGAATTTTAAAAAAGCTTTAGCATTTTTTTAAAAAACTGTATCTTAAAAAAATCAAAAAAATTATATAATGTCGCCATAATTTCTATGCATTCGTCAAATACAGTATAATGAGAAAAGGATGTCTCATCTTACTGATTGCCTGCTTACCGACAGTAACTGCAGCTGCGCAGGAAATACTGCTCAACGATGAACTGCAAAGTCAGGTGAAGCCATTACAGCCCACCACAGTAAAAGAGCAGGGTGATCAAAAAAACAGCTACCTGCATGAAGCGGCTATATTTGCAGGCTTGCAATTGCCGCCGATTAATTTGAGCAATTCCCCCTATAACAATGCTTTGGGAGGCGGGGCCCTCTACACACTTAACCTTGGTTTTTTTGGGAGTTCCTGGGAAGACTTTTATGGCGGAGTGCAGGTTTCGTTTTACAGTGCTTCAAGTAGAACATCAGAATTCGGGGCATACACTCTGCTTATGCCGGCAGTTCTCGCGGGCTATAAGTACACAGTCTATGAGCACTCTTTGTGGAATCTGCAGGCAGCTGCAGAAACAGGATATTCACAATATTTCAGCAGTTTCGAACGGAGAAACAATGTATCAGGTGAGTTCCAAAACTTTACTGCAAGCAGACCGGTTCTGCCGGTCTCTGTGAAACTGATCTGGTCAGATTACAAGCATTATACTATTTCATTAGCATTAGATTATCTTGTTCTGTTTGAGAAGACACCGGTACATGTTCCCGGTTTTCGAATTATGGGCGGATACAGGTTTTAGGAGAATTTATGAAAAATTTTGTAACACTTATTTTGACCACACTCTTTATTGTTCAGTGTACAAATGAAGGAATGTGGGATCAGATTGCAATGGTAAACCCGGCTGCAGAAGATACTGAAGTTACTGTTACTGCGGCGAATACTAAACTCAATATTCTCCAGGGCAGTGATATTATTGTTGCCAGTACTGGCAGCTATGATTTTGGCTCTATTGGTACGTCTCTTAGTCCATCGGGTTCGCCAGTCGAATTTACCTTGTCGAATACAAGTACAGATTCTGCAATCAATGTAAGCTCGGTAACTGTCACCGGGGCCAATGCTGCAGACTTTAAAGTCATTCAATCTTTCACCGGTGAAATAGCTGCTCAACTTTCTGCCAGTATTCGAATTGTGTTTGTTCCTCAAGGTCAGGGATCAAGATCGGCCAGCATAACAGTGACCAGCAATGACGAAGCTCTTCAAGAGTACACATTTACTGTCACAGGAACAGGCAATGGTGCATGTGCGGGACCGTTCAATCCTGGTGGGGTTAAGCGAATGTTTGTTACAACCTTAGACAGCTATACCGGAAACCTCGGCGGTGTGACCGGTGCAGACCGAATCTGTATGCTCGATGCCATTGCTGTAGGCGCAGGGGGTTGCTTTAAAGCAGTACTGGGTCATGCGACCGATCGAAACTTAAATACCAACTGGATTATGCAGCCTGATAAAGAGTATTTCAGAATTGACGGCACTACTAAGATTTTGACCACCAATGCGCAAGGTGGGCTTACAAATGACGGCAGCTCTCCCTGTAGCGGGGCAGGAGGAAGTTACGCACTCTGCAATTCTCTTTCAACTTCCGGGCATTATTGGACAGGCCTAAATGCAAACTGGTCTGTTTCATCGTCAAGAACCTGTTCAGGCTGGGGCAGTGACGCCTCTTCTGTCAAGGGCCGTTATGGTATGGCCAACCAGACGAATAATTTGGCATTGCAGGGAACCGGTGGCAGCAATGAAAACTGCAATAATACTCGAAGGTTGCTTTGTGTAGAGATTTAGGCCATCCCCCACTTCGCAGTCCAGAATAGAATTAAATTTCTTTTGGCTATTCTTCATCCCATTCTTCGTCAAGTTCCTGGGCGGCGCGTACACCAGACAAGTACGCGCCATGCACTGTTCCCGGGTATTCATCATGGGTTGCCTCACCTGCAAAATACAGATTCCCAACGGTTTTACTGAGTTCTGCAATATCTGCAAGACTGCTGCCGGGAGGTAAAATTACGTAAGTTCCACAGGCGAACTTGTCACTATTCCATTTTGATCGAATCATTTCTGTTGCCGGGGAGAACTTTGAAAAAATTTTCTTGAGAGGCTGCTCAGCGAGTTTTTTTACTTCTGATTCTGATTGATTTTCCATGTTTCGTGCATGGTGCCCGCCCAGAAAGTCAATTAAGACCGGCTTATTTGAGTAGTGATAGTAGTTCAAGTATTCCTGATGGTGCTCATGCTCAGCTGGCACATAGCCAATGTAATCAGGATCTTTTGGCCAGAATGCCTTTTCAAATTTGAGAACCACTTTGTTCAAGGTGCCGGTCTTTAATCTTTGTAGAGCAGCCATTTTCTTTTTTGGCAGCGGCGGTGAAAATACAATATCCCCTTTTTTTAACACTCCGAGTGGTAGTGTGATAATTGCTGCTTCACAGGTAAACTGGCCTCTGGAAGTTTCAATTATTACCTGATCATTCTGATAGACTATTTTTTTGACGACTTGATTGAATTGGATATTCAAGTTTTGAGCGAGATACTCAGGAATTTCTGAATAGCCGTTGGGAAATAAAACATCCGGGCCATCAAATTCTTCATCGCTGTCCAGTTCGCTGGCACTCAATTCGTCAAAACTACCGGCTGCGGTAATTTCGATCGTTCTATTCAGATAGGTTAAAAACCGGCGATCTGTTTCATCAAGATCATCTTCTTCTGCAAGAACTGTCTCGAAAGCTTCGCTCATGGGGATATTCCCTTCTTCTGCTGCCGACTCAAGAAGTTCTTCATGCCAGTCTTCGTATTCTTCGACTGTTTTATCGTCAATGGAGGATCCGTCATAATCAAAGGAAATCATTTCATCGTAGTCAGTCTCAATCCGTTTCGCATTGATCTGGTTTGCCAAATCTGTGATGGGGTTGTCTTTTATCCCGTGAATCCATGACGCCCCTAGGTCGATCGGTATTCCCAATGAGTGATCTGTATAAACCCGACCACCAACCCGGTCTCTGGCCTCCAGAATAATAACATCATAATCATTGTCCTGCAACCATTTGCCTGCAGCCAAGCCCGCCATTCCCGCACCAATAACAATGACTTCTGCTTTCATGATAATCACAAGCATTATACTCATCGTTACATCAAGTCGAAAAATCTTAAAAAAAAATGGAACGATCGGTACAAAAATTGTATTATCATTGTAGAACAAACGTTCCAAAAAGGAGAGTATAATGATAGACTTGAAAGATAAGAATGCGGTTATTACGGGAGGCAACAGCGGAATTGGTTATTCGACTGCTAAATTAATGAAAGAGAGAGGGGCAAATGTAATCATTGTCGGTCGGTCTCAGGAGCGGGTAAGTAAGGCCGCCGGTGAGTTAGGTGTTACCGGCCTTGTTGCCGATGTCAGTAAAGTAAAGGAAATTGAGCATCTGGTTGAAAATGTTAAAAAAACAACAGGCAAAATTGATATTCTGTTTATTAATGCTGGTGTGTTTTTCGGAGCGCCAATAGGCCAAATTACAGAAGAACTTTTCGATCAATTAATGAATATCAATTTTAAAGGTGCGGTATTTACCCTGGAAAAATTTTTACCATTATTGACCGAGGGTTCTTCTGTTATTAACCTTTCTTCAGTAAATGCATATCTAGGGATGTCTACTGCTTCAATTTATGGAGCATCAAAAGCAGCAATGAATTCATTTACAAGAACTTCAGCGACGGAGCTTGCCGCACGTAAAATTCGAGTCAATGCAGTTAATCCGGGACCGGTTTCTACCCCGATTTTCGGAAAAACCGGAATGAACGAAGACCAATTACAGGGTTTTGCTTCAGCAATGCAGAACCGGGTTCCGTTGAAAAGGTTTGGTAACCCTGATGAAATCGCCAAGTTAGTAACATTTCTAGCTTCGGATGATGCATCGTATATTACAGGGGCCGAATATAATATCGATGGCGGAATCAATATTAATCCTGGGATTATCTAGAATAGCTGCGGCAGACTATTTTAGCTAAGAAGAATTCCGATTAATTGATAATTATCAGACAACATTTGGTTGTAGGCACTGGCTAAAAATATTAAGATATACATTTATTAAGAGTATTTGTAATTCAGATAACCTCACGCTTAATCTGTTTTCGGGTATGAAGAATGTCCCGAAAACAGATTAGTTGTTTGAATTTAAATATGGAATGGAAGTGCAACTTGGGACAAACAGTATTTGATATTACCAATTAAGAATCTTCTATTCTGGCAAACTATGTTACATTTTCCTGGGGTTAAAAACAATAATTGACAAAGCCAGAAAGTAGTTCAACTTATATTATGGCCAGAACAAAAGAGTTTAATGAAACCGAAGTTTTAGAAAAAGCTGTACAAGTCTTTTGGGAAAAGGGCTATAATGGAACTTCGATGCAAGATCTCGTTGAACGTCTTGGTATAAACCGGGCAAGTTTGTATGCTACTTTTGGTGATAAACATAGATTATTCGAGAAAGCTGTTTTAAAATATCGTGAATCAACAAAGAACTATGTTCAGAACTATTTGTACAGCCATACCTCAGTTAAAGAGGGCTTCTTGAAACTTTTTATACAGTCAATGGATGAATCTCTTAGCGATGAAAACAGTAAAGGCTGTTTTATGGTCAATTCAACAACAGAACTGATTCCACATGACTCTAAAATTCTATGTGCAGTAGATCAAAACAGGCTGGAATTTGAAGAAATTTTCTTTGACTATTTAAATATTGGAGTAAAAAATCATGAAATCTCGCCAAAGAAAGATATTAAAGCGATTTCTTCCTATTTATTTTTACTGCAAAATGGTTTGAAAGTTATCACAAAATTTGATAAAAATCGCAATAAACTGATTAAGAGTATAAAATTGGCACTTTCGGTTCTTGATTGATATTCTTAGATCTATGAAAATTAGCATGACATTATTGATTGCGATGCTGATATTGATTTTTTGGACCCCACTGCAGGCAATCTTTGCTACTGAAGAACCTGCCTTCAAAGTAATTGAAAAAATAGATACAGTAGAAATTCGTGAGATCAGTGAATACTGGATCGTCGAAATAGAAATTGAAGGTTCACAAGAAGAGGCTGGCAACAAAGCTTTTCGTACCCTGCTCAAATATATTTCAGGTGAAAATACGGGCTCTGAAAAAATTGAAATGACTGCACCGGTAAACCAGCAGTCAAAACAAACAGGTGAGAAAATTGAAATGACAGCACCTGTCAATCAGACTCAATCAGAAGAGGGTAAATTTCTTGTGTCTTTTGTGCTGCCTGAAAGATTTAATTCACGGGTACCTCCGCAGCCTAAAGATGACCGGTTAAAATTAAGAAAAATTGAAAAATCTATACGAGCGGTACAAGAATATTCTGGTACCTGGTCAATAGACAATTTTAATGAGAATAAAAAAATTCTGCTCGATACCTTGAGCAGACAAGATCGCTGGGAAATTTCAGGTGCAGTACAATGGAGCCGATATGATGCTCCGTTTATGCCGTGGTTCTTACGCCGAAATGAAGTACAGGTTGATTTGAGAGAAAAATAATATAATTTCGAATTGCTGCAAGAATTAATCAGCTTCTATTTTAGCTGCCTTCTCCTGGCAGAGAGATCGATACAAGCCAATGGCAACCAGGATAATCACAATACAGAACGGTAAACCCAGACTGATCGCCCCGGCCTGTAGGGCTTTCAGACCGCCAGCCAAAAGTAATGAAGCAGCAAGTGCGCCTTCCAGTATACCCCAGAATAAGCGGGTGCCAACTCCCGGGGTATGCTTCCCGCCCGATGCGAGAATATCAGCCACTAGTGAGGCCGAGTCAGAAGAAGTCACAAAAAACAGGACGATACTGCAGACACCAAGCAGTATGAGCAAGGTAGCACCGGGGAATGCCTTGAACATAACAAACATTGCAGTCGAATTTGTATCTAAAAGATGTTTTTGATCGGTCTGCAGAACGGGGGCTTCTAGAAATTGCCCCAGATTTAACTGTTTATTTTGAAATGCGTAACGGTCTGTGAAAGTATTCTTTTCATTTGCCTTGAGAGGTGAATTTGTTTGGGAATCAATGAGAACACCGTTTTTTCTTGTAACGATTTCACCAGATGCTGCCATCAAATAATCTGCATTCTGATCAATATCTTTAAAATTGCGTTGAATTAAAATTCTGGTTTCTCCAGGCCCCAGTTTTGCGACTGCATATTTTAGATCCTGCGTGATTGGCAATTTTAACTTTGTGTCAAATATTGCTACAGGATATTCTGGCAGATCCTGTGAAGTTTGCTGGGCCCGGGAAATTATTTGAGAATCGCTTATTTGTTTGAGAGAGGAATTACCAAACACTGTAAACCAGATCAATGCAATCACCGACGGCACTGCCAGTACCCCCAGAATAAATTCCCGAATTGTTCTGCCCTTTGAAATTCTGGCTATGAACATTCCGACAAATGGTGACCATGCGATCCACCAGCCCCAGTAGAAAACTGTCCATGCAGAAAACCATTCTGTTTTTTCTGCTGAAGAGTAGGTTGAAGTCCAGAAACTGCGATGTATGAGATCAATAAGATAATTGCCGGTATTTTCAGTTATGGCTCCCAGCAGATACATCGTCGGACCAGTAATAAACAAAAAGATTAAAATAAAAAGGGCTATCCCCATATTGATATTGCTGAGCCATTTTATGCCTATGTCGAGTCCTGATACCAGAGAAAGCAATGCCAGAATTGTAATACAGGCAATAATTATAATTTGTGATGTAACTCCGGGGGTCGGCCATCCGAATACAAAATTCAAACCTGCATTTACCTGTTTTGCTCCGAGACCAAGACTGGTCGCCAGACCAAACAAGGTTGCTAGAACTGCCAGGGTGTCGATGATATTGCCCCGCCAACCATAAATTTTATGACCAAATAAAGGGTAAAATAATGATCTGAATGAAAGGGGCAGTTTTTTGCGAAAACTGAAATATGCAAGAGAAAGACCGACGAGAGCATACAGAGCCCAGGGGTGCAGGCACCAATGCAGCAGGGTAGTCGACATCGAATCTCTGGCGGCATTCATTGTCTGCGCTTCGCCATTGACAGGATTCATATAGTGGGTGACTGGCTCTACGACACCATAGAATAGCATACCGATTCCCATACCTGCACTGAACAGCATCGCAAGCCAGCTGAGGCGGGAAAACTCTGGCCTTGAATTGTCGTCTCCCAGGCGAAGATTTCCGAATCTGCTGAACAATAAATAGAGAATGAATGCCAGAAAACCTGTCATCGAAAGAATATAGAGCCATGAGAATTTCTGTGTAATAAACTGCAGTGTCAAATTCAAAATCATTAGAGATCGGGCCGGAAAAAAAGATGAGAGCAGTACAAAGTTTACTGCGAGAATTGCACCTGCAGGAAACACAGTCGGGTGTGCATCTATCTTTAATCGACTGAACAGATTCTTCACGCTGATTTTTGAAAATGAAGAATTCCCCAGGCCAGGTATCCTTTTTTTCCCGCTTCGATCCAGTGTTGCAGACCAGAGAGCATTTTTTCAATATAGGATTCACTAACATGACCTTCGAGCAGTTGTTTTTTATGTATCAATTCTTCTTTGACTCTTGTATAATGTCGTGTCAAATGCGTCGAAAGATCTTCTATTTTAATTTTCT
>JAGRNJ010000070.1:0-9492 GCA_020440825.1 Leptospiraceae bacterium
TGAATGAACCCATAGATTGCAGATGTATACGGTCGAGAACCGGTTGCAGAACTCCCGCGGGAACATTATCTGCCTGCATGGGATCTGTAAAAATGAAGTCACCTCCCGGTTTTAGAATACGTGCGACTTCTTGAAACACTTTTTCTTTTTTGGGAGAGTGTAAGATTGCATCTTCTGACCAGACGATATCAAATGAGTCTTGAGAGTAGGGAATTTCGGAAAAATCTGCATCTACTACTTCGATGAAATCGTTCAGATTCATTATTTTATTCAATTCGCGGTTTCGTTCATTTTCTGTTTCGCTTAGATTCAAACAGACAATTTTACACTTAAATTTTTCTGCAAGATAGCGGGCTGCACCGCCATAACCTGAACCGAGATCAAGAACCCTGCTGGCAGCAGAAATATTCAATTGTTTCGTCATCGTCTCAACAGATCTGCGACTGGCTGCAGCAATGGGTTCATTTTCAGTCAGGTAAATTCCCACGTGTATATCTTCACCTCCCCATATTCGAAAATAAAATTCATCGGCATCACTTGAATTATAATATTCCCGGGTAATCGCCACCACAGAATCATCAGAACCATTCACAAAATTTCCCATCAATGAAACCTACTTTCTTGCAACATGAATCAAAAAATCTGGTTCATGATCTTTAAATGTTTCTTTGAAGTCGCCAAATGTTTTCACGTCTGGGAAAGCCACGTCTTGCAGAAGCGTTCGTACATAGTCTTTTCTTAACGGGAACATATTCAAGTGAAATACCGAACCATCTGGAAATTCATAGCGAAAGCGTGCAAGGCCGTCATCCATATGCTCGGGCTCTGCTTTGACTTTTTCACCTGCATAGTAATACGTATGTTTCGTTGAAAAGCCGGTATCGAGAATGCTGTCATAATTTCTCTGATCAATGATCAACACCCCATCATGGCGTAGAGCCGCGTAAAACTCGGCTAATGCTTTACGTCGGTCTCTTTCTTCAAATAAATGAGTGAAAGAGTTGCCGAGGCAGATGATTGCATCGAATTTTTCGTGTATGTTGAGATTTAATTCCCGCCAGTCAGAGTGTACTGTCTTTAAAATGTGCCCATATCTCTTAGCATTGTCAAACGCTTTGGTCAGCATTTCTGCACTGCCGTCCACACTGGTGACATCAAAGCCGGCGTTTTTCAGTTGTATTGAGTGAAAACCTGTGCCGGTGGCTACATCCAGTACTTTTGTTACTCCCAGTTTTTTTAGTTCCTGTATAAAAAAGTCGCCCTCACTCTTGGCTCTTGCATTCCAGTCAATCAGTTCGTCCCATTTATCAACAAAACTTTCAATATACTCCTGAACATAGTAATCGCTCTCTCTTTTTGCGAGTGGATTTTTCCCGTAGTTTTGTTCCATAGTTTTCATAATGTCCAAGGTTAAAAAGTGAGCGCTGTACGTCAAGGTACTTTAGGAGCTATTCCAGATAGAATCCTGAGTTTCTTTTATTTAAAATTCTAATGTTATTTGATTTACAGATTTACAAAATTGAAAATATTAATTTTGCAGGTTATTGTCATCAATGTACATTTATTTTTCAAGAATACTGGGGCATTAATTTAATTTATAAATTAGATTTACTTTTTGACTGCCGAAAATAATCATCGAAGTCATGAAAATTATTTTCTTTTGTATAATTATGTATTTGCAGCTGATAACTTTTTGTTCTTCGGGTCTTCCGCGGGATTCAAAGCTGCAATGTGAGAAAATTGGTGGTGTCGCCGGGCCAGAAGATTTTGCTTATGCACAGATAGAAAATAATGATCTATTGCTGATCTCAAGTCATGAACGCAGAGACTGAAATATCTGCAGCTTCTGGTGCGATAATATTCAGAAACATTTTATACATTTCTCAGGTGTTTGATGATTTTATTCTTGCCTGCAAACTGTGACACTTAGAAAAATTACCAGTCAATGCTATGATAATCTTTAAGAAATTTTCCCCAGATATGCGACCCGGCGTTGATTCCTGAAAAGAAGGGGTCACAGACCCGTGCTGCCCCATCGACAATATCGAGTGGGGGCTGAAAATCATGCAATTCTTGTTTTTGAGCTGAAAGATTTGCGGGGTCTTCATCGGTTACCCAGCCGGTATCGACCGCATTCATAAAAATTCCGTCTTTTGCAAGATCACTAGCCGAGGTATGGGTCAGCATGTTTAACGCAGCTTTTGCCATGTTGGTGTGCGGGTGCCTGTCTGCCTTTTTGAATCTATAGAATTTGCCTTCCATTGCAGAAACGTTGACGATATGTTTTTTACCGGTGAGTTCTTTTCTCATAAATGAAATCAGACGATTGCATAAGACAAAAGGTGCGACCGCATTTATCAGTTGAAGTTCAAGCATTTCTGCAGTCTGAATCTGGCCCAGCTTTAATCGCCAGCTGTTTGTTTCCCGCAGATCAACCTGCTGCAGATCGGCATCCAGTTTTCCTGCGGGAAAAATATTTCTTGATTCTGACATTTCATCATGGTTGTAGGGAATCTGGGAGAGTTGAGCAGAGCCGCGAATGCCAATGCCGGGTGATTTATCATGCCAGGCAACCGGCAGGTTGGCTGCGGGTAAAGTATTCTCGAGACGCCCGGCCTCAGTCAGCTGGTGCCGACAAGATTCTGCATCTTGCAAGAGATTCTGAACCGCAGCGGGATGAGCGCTTATTTTTTGTTCTTCCCTCTCAAGCAGGTGGCGATAAAAGCCGGGTGGTCTGCGTACAGTTTGTGCGGCATTGTTCACTAGAATATCCAGAGATTTATATCGGGAAACAAAAAAATCACAAAACAATTCAACGCTCGGAGTATGCCGCAGATCGAGTCCGTGAATCTGCAGGCGATGTCCCCAGTCATTAAAATCTGATTCATGAGAATATCGATAGGCAGCATCCACAGGAAATCGAGTCGTCACGATAACCATAGCGCCAGATCTCAACATCATTAGAGCTGCCTGGTATCCGATCTTTAATCGTGCCCCGGTAATCAAGGCGGTCATGCCCGAAAGATCGGCGCGCTGAAACCGTTTGCTGTAATTCAAATCACCGCAGCTCTCACACATCGAATCATAAAAATGATGTAATTGAACGTATTCTTTCTTACAAACGTAACAATTTCGAGCCGAATTCAATTTACCGGGATCATGATTTTTTTGATCATGTGCAATCAGTTTCTGTGCCGGTGCGCGATATACTTCTGCGATTCGTGCTTCTCGAATCCCCGTTTTTGCACGGGCTTCCCGTTCTTTTTGAACAAGGGTCTGGCGTTTGGCTTTCTGAACTGCCTTAATGCGAATTCGATCGAGCTCTCGACCCGGTCTTGAAATACGGCCGGCAACTTTTTGCAGTTCTATTTTTTCTGTTTCGCTCAAGGTTGCCCAACGTTCAGGGTCATCGGCAATGGTTTGCAGGTACTGTATCACAGATTGAACATCAAAAGGAAATGTATTTTCTTCTGAGCTGGAATTCATAGGGCGGATGGATTCATTCATGATAGTTCAGACACTTCGACAAGCTCTTAATCGAAAAGACGATGCTTTATGAACTCTTGTTTGGTTTTTCTTCGTGATTTCACGATTCATGCTGACGAGTCATTTTCAAAATGCTTGCACTGTAATATAAGAAGGATTTACTGTCTCGTTCATGTCACGCAGATTAAAAATCGTTCTGATTATTGTTTTTTTGGGGTTCAATACTCAATTTATAAGGTCTGCTTCTCTGAATCTGGGAATTGGTGCCGCTATTAACTCAACCAGTCTTTTTCAGATAGCACTGGCAGAGGCCATTTGCCCCGAAGATGATTCTCAATGTGTAAGCCAGCTGGTCAATTTGGCAGGGGAGCTTGTAATTGTAGCCAAGTTAAATCTATACCCGCTGTATGTAATGGGCGATGGTGCCTTAGGTTATGATTACCGATTCAGTTCGGGAAATTATTCAAAAGCCAAAGCCGGGGTCGAAGGCGGCTTTTACATTGGCGAAGATTTTTCATTAGGTTTCGGCTATGGCTGGTTTAACGGGCAATATTTTCAACAAAACCGATCGCCGGCTGGTATTCGAAACGGCCGTTCTTATTGGGCCTCATTTCGATTTTTAATTGAAGATGCAGGCGGCGAGATATCCATCAGCCCTACCTTCACAAATTTCGGCTATACAGATTCAAGCGGCAGCTACCTGGCCCGGGATTTCAGCCTGCTATGGCGCTATACCTGGTATCTATTTTAATTCGCTCAGGAAAACCTGTACGCACTGTTTTGATTGATTGTCGGTTCAATCACAGATAACTTTCGTAAGCCGCTTTCAGGCGATCTGCTGGCAGTACCCCTGAAGTTCTGTGAACCTCTTTTCCATGCTTGAATAAAATCAAAGTGGGAATTCCCTGAATTCCGTATTTCATAGCAAGATGCTGCTGTGCATCGGTATCAACCTTTATCACCTTTGCTTTGCCTGACCAGTCTTTGGCTACTTCTTCGAGAATGGGCTTCAGCATTTTACATGGTCCACACCAGTCGGCATAAAAATCTACCAATACCGGCAGATCAGAATTTTGTATGTACTCTTCAAAAGATGTTGTCTGTGTCTGGTTTGTCATTATTTGCTCCCTTTATGAGTATATCTCATATACCCATAGGGGTATATTAATAACGAATATGCTTTCTGACAATATTTTTTTTAAGATTTTCTGATCAATCGTACTGTTTTTTTACCTCGCAAAAGCTTGTTTCGGGGGATTTCTAATCCCCGCGAATATTAACCAGAACACTACAAATAGTTCAGCCGCTGTGGCTGTGATTGCCACAAAAATTTCTGTAATCCCGGTTGCAGCTGGCCAGATAAATGTTGCACTGCTGTCTATTAAATAACTGATTCCCGCCAATAGAAATAAAATTCCTATTGTTTCAGGAAAGTGTTCAGACTTATAAAAAAGATATGCTGCAATAAAGCAATGAACTGCAAAAAATAAAATTGCAATATCAAAACCAAGATCATGCAGCGAAAGCATTAAGTAAACCATGGAAGGCAACTGGTTATCATCGAGAGCAAATATTGAAGATTCGGGAGAAGTTATCAACATAATGATCAGTAGACTGAATAAATTCACACTCAAAATTGTACTTTGAACCAAGCGAAAAGACATCGCAGTAAGGGAAAGCCCCCTGTTGACCCCCCGCAGAAAATAATAAAAATATACGGATACTGCAATATCACAGAAAAATCCTGTTAAACCGGCTAATATACCTAATCTGAATATACCAGGCATGTTTTGCACATTTTGTAAAGTTTCGACAGGGTTGCCTGCTACAAAAACACTGGTTTGTAAATATCCGTAGTGAAAGCCGGCTGCAATTGCGATAATTAAATACAATATACCTGAAACTCGAGCATTCCTTTTGTTTAATTCCATTTTTTTCTCCTATATTGTGAGGGCGATATTTCCTTTTTTATGGCCTTCTTCAATAAATTTGTGAAGCTTGGGTATGTCTTCAAGATTATAGGTTGAATCTACAACCTGATGAATATCATGTTTCGTTACCATGTCGATCATTTCAGACATAATTTTGCGGTTAACAGCAGCAGCCTTCATGCCGGTAGCAGAAAATAATGCTTTTTTGCCAGAAAATATTTTACTCTTGATCATATGCCACAACAAAGATAGTGAAAGCTTTGGTGACAGATAGACTCCCTGATGACTTAATATTTTCGCAGCCTTTGAAAAGGGTATATTACCAATTGTATCAAAAATATATGCAAACTTTTGATCAGTACTGGTGATATCTGTGCTCTTATAATCAATCACCTGTTGCGCACCTAATGATTTCACAAGTTTGAAATTTTTTTCGCTGCACACCGCAGTAACTTTGGCCCCGATAGCACTTGCAAATTGTACTGCACATGTGCCGATTGCCCCTGAAGCTCCGTTTATTAAAATTGTATCTTTGGGTTGAAGTTTAATTACAGAGAACAGAAAACTGTAGGCTGTGAGGGCTCCGTCACCCCAGGTAGATGCTTCGGCGTGGGATAGATTGTGAGGCTTCTTTAAGACAAGACCATCTTCTGAAATTGTTAGAAATTCAGCATTTGCGCTGAATTCTAGAGCAGTGTCACCAAATACTTCATCATTGATTTCAAACTTGGTAACATTTTTCCCTTTCTCAATTACGATACCCGAAAAACCGGTTCCCAATATTTTTCTTTTCGGTCGCGGATACCCCACTGCAAAGCGCGCCAAATACGGGGTGCCGGCACGCATCATTGTATGGGCGCGGGAAACCCCAGAGGCCCGAACCTTGATCAATAATTCATTCTCTGCCGGTACCGGGGTGGGCATGTCGCGAATTTCAATCGAGTCTGCAGGTCCATATTTTTCAAGTATTGCTGCTTTCATAAAATCATCTCCTTTTTGTACACTTACACTGTAAGTATTGTTATCTTTAAGATATTAAACTTACACCATAAGGCAAAAAAAAGTGAAAAAACTGACTAAAGACCAGATTATTAAAACGGCATTCGAATATGCAGATCAGAACGGATTAGAGACCCTGTCTATGCGCAAGATTTCTGAAAAACTGAATGTGAAGGCAATGTCATTGTACAATCATGTACAGAATAAAGATGATATCCTGGGTGAGCTTGTAGAGCTGGGGGTTTCAGAAATCTACCTTCCAATTCCCGGTAAAAGCTGGAAAACCGAAATAAAAAAAAGATGCAATTCAGCGCATGAGGTTCTGCTCGATCATAGATGGCTGGCGATGCTATTATTGACGAGAATCAACTCAGGACCTGTCAACCTTAGATATTATGACAGAACAATTGGCACCTTGAAAGAGGCAGGTTTTAGTCTGCAAGAGGCAGATCATGCGGTCAATGCTTTAGACAGTCATATTTTTGGGTTTACACTTATTGAACTCAATTTCCCCTTTAAACAAAATGAATATGCCCAGGCTGCTGCACAGTACATGCACTTGATACCACAAGATCATTTGCCATATCTTTATGATTTAACAACGATGGTTGCCAGTAAAAAACATAAAGGCATTCAAGATTTTAACTTTGGTTTAGATATGATATTAGAGGGGCTTACAAAAAAACTTGCAAATCAGGAAGACTGATTGCCGGCCTGGATTGCCGTAATCGCAATCGTGTTTACAATATCCGGAACAGTGCATCCGCGGCTCAGGTCATTGACCGGTTTATTGAGCCCCTGCAAAACCGGGCCAATCGCCACAGCATTTGCCGAGCGTTGCACCGCCTTGTAGGTGTTGTTCCCGGTATTGAGATCAGGAAAAATTAAAACCGTTGCTTTGCCTGCCACTTCACTGTTCGGCATTTTTGTAGCCGCTACTGAAGGTTCTACTGCAGCATCATATTGTATGGGCCCTTCGATTTTTAATTCAGGAGCACGCTCTCTGGCAATGCGGGTTGCCTCGCGTACTTTTTCAACTTCTTCGCCTTTGCCCGAAGCCCCGGTTGAATACGACAGCATGGCCACCCTGGGTTCAATGTTAAAACTTGCCGCAGTCTCAGACGAAGCAATTGCAATTTCAGCAAGCTGTTCGGCAGTCGGGTTGGGATTTACAGCACAGTCTCCGTAAACCAGTACCTTATCGGGCAGGCACATGAAGAATACACTTGAGACAATTGATATACCAGGCTTGGTACGCACGAATTCAAATGCCGGGCGGATGGTATGCTGTGTGGTGTTGACCGACCCCGAAACCATGCCATCCGCATGCCCTTTCTGCACCATCATTGTTGCAAAATAACTGACATCTGAGATGGTGTCTCGCGCACGATCAAGAGTGATTCCTTTATGTCGGCGTGCTTCAAAATATGCCTGCGCATAATCTTCGAGCAGTTCAGATTCAACCGGATTGATGATGTTGACATCGTCAAGCTTGCTCAGGTGCAAAAGACTGATTCGCTTGCGAATTTCATTTTTATTGCCCAGCAATGTAATCTTGACAACATCTCTGCGGCGAAGAATCTCCGCAGCCTGCAAAATTCGGTCTTCATTTCCCTCGGGCAGAACGATATGCTTTTGCACAGCACGCGCAGCCTCAATTATGCGGTATTCAAACATCTTAGGCGTAATCTTTTCAGAGCGTGCAACTTTTATTTTCTCAGCTAACTGCGCTGTATCAATACAAGAATTAAATGTACCGAGGGCCGTCGCAACCATGCGGTTATCTGTCGGGCTTACTGTTGCCTCAATTTCTCTCATCTGTTCTGCAACCGAGTAAGTGTCGCGATCTATGCACATAATGGGAACGGTATCTGTTAAGCCAGAGATCAGTCCCATAATACTGTCTTCAGGAGCCCGCCCTCCGGTTAAGACAATACCGGCGACTTTGGGATGGTCTATTGACTTGGCGCTGGTCAGGGCCCCCAAGATAATATCTGCCCGATCCCAGGGAGTGATTACCAGTGCCCCGTCTTTAAGAGCGGGAATAAAATTTCGCAATTGCATGGCCGCGACAATATAGTGATGAGCATGCCAGTGTAACTGGTCATGGCCAAACAGAACTTTCGCATTGGTTGCTGCGACTATATCTGAAAGAGCCGGGTTTCCCAAAATTTCATTTTCAGGCATCGTGTAGAATACAGTCGGGCTCTTTTCGAATTCAACATCAAGTTTTAGACGCAGATCTTCAATGTGCACAGGTTCAACCCGGTTGATAATCGTACCAAGCACAAACAGGCCGCGGTCTTCGAAAGATTCGATCGCGATTCGAATATTGGCGAGAATGTTGTCTGGCTCTTGCGATTTGCCATTCTGAATGATGAGCAGGGGCGCATTGAGATTGAGGGCAATATCGGCATTGATGTCAAATTCAAAGGCGGATGTAATACCTTCAAAGTCTGTTCCCTCGATAAGAATAAAATCAAATCTTTTTTCAAGCTCACGATATTTATCAAGAATACCGTCAATGAGTTCTGCCTCGCGGTCAGAGCTGATAAGATCATTAGCTTCGCTGATTGTATAAGCGAATGATTCATTGTATTCAATATCGAGATTAAAATACTCGCGTATCAGGGTGATATCCCGATCGGGGGTCGGGTCATTTCGGTTGCCGGCGATAATCGGGCGAAAGAACCCCACCTTTTCTGTACTGCGAAACGTCATTTCCATGAGGCCAAGTGCTACTATCGATTTCCCGCTCTTTGGGCTCGTCGCTGTGATGTATAAATTCTGTGCCATAAGTGTTTTAAATTTTCTTGATAACCGATTGCTTTTATAGTCAAAGTAGAAAAGACAGGTCGGTGATCAAGTGCATAAGAAGGTGTACTATAACAGTAAATCATGAATCGTCCAGGCAGTTTTTAGGGCGGGCAGTAAAACCGGGCTTAAAGCATTGAATATTCGACAGCGTAGAATAGTATATTTAGTTTTATTAAATTTACCAGAAAATGAATAGCCACCAATAAATTGACTTAAATAGGACATATTGCTTTATATTAAAATGTCTTGAGGTAAAAGG
>JAGRNJ010000070.1:9591-17135 GCA_020440825.1 Leptospiraceae bacterium
GCGTTTATCCCTTGACTTGTCAGAATAAACTCCGAATGGTCATTATTGTAATTATGATAAAAAAAATTGAAATTAAAACCGGTTACAATCTTGATGAATACCGATTATTAACAACTCTGAAATCTTCTGTTGATGAATTGGAAAAAAAGGCAGCGAACTGCGCAAATCTCAAAAAGAAAACCATCTGGATGGTAAATTCAACTGCTACGGGCGGCGGGGTTGCAGAGATGTTGCCCAGAATGATCAGTATTTTACGCCAGTTGGGCTTTCAGGTCGAATGGCTGGTTATATCTCCTGATAATAAAGATTTTTTTCAACTCACGAAAAAAATTCATAACAATCTACATGGCTCTGGCAATCCCGGGTTTAGCGATTCTGATCGAAACCTAATGGATCAAATTGGTCGTGAGATGGCAGGGGCTTTCGAAAAATCAGTAAAACCAGATGATATTCTTGTCATACATGATCCGCAGCCATTACCGGCAGGTTATTTCTTTCTGCAAAAGCATTCAACAGTTCTGGCAGTATGGCGATGCCATATCGGCATCGATAAGCAAAACGAAGCCAGTGTAAGTGCGTGGCAGTTTCTAAAACCATACCTGCAGGGTTTTCAGCAAACAATCTTTTCAGCACAAGAGTATGCACCCGATTTCCTGAAATCTTTAACTCAGGTAATTTACCCGGCCATTGACCCGTTGACTCACAAAAACCGGCCATTGACCATTCATAAGACAACGGGGATTCTGGCAAACGCCGGTCTACTGCCCGGCAATCTTCGCATCATCACGCCACAATTTGAACATAAAGCCAGGGTTTTAAAACCTGATGGTAATTTTTCTGTCATGGACGATTCAGAAAATGGCAATTTACTGTATCAACCATTATTAACCCAGATCTCTCGCTGGGATCGCCTGAAAGGCTTTCAAGCACTCATGAAAGCTTTCGTAGAATTAAAAAGTAAAAGCAGAACAGCACAAGATACCAGACACCAAAAACGTCTGGAACTGGTCAAACTTGTGCTGGCCGGCCCTGACCCTGCTTTTATTGCCGATGACCCCGAAGGGTTACAGGTTTTGGAAGAATTAAAATCTGAATACTTGAAACTGCCGAAAGAAGTACAAAAAGATCTCTATCTGGTTTTATTACCCATGAATTCCGCAAAAGAAAATGCATTAATTGTGAATTGCCTGCAGCGTATAAGCACAATTGTGATTCAAAATTCAATTCGGGAAGGCTTTGGTCTTACCGCCACGGAAGCAATGTGGAAATCTGTACCGGTTCTGGTTAGTGGTGCCTTTGGTCTTACAAAACAGGTTCGCGATCAAGTCGAAGGCAGAATTCATAACAATGCTGAAGATTATATTGGCCTGTCAAAAGTGCTGGATGAAATGCTGTTCGATGCACGGGGCCGTGAAATCTATGCTTATAACGGACTCTCCCGGGTTGTTGACCAGTTTCTGGTCTTCAAACAACTGATTCACTGGCTTGATGTGCTGGGGGCGGATGGCTTTGTGCGTAACAAAAATTAATACCCCTAAATTCAGCAATAGCTCTATAGACAAATTTACAATTAAAATATAATCTAGCTTTTCAGGTTCTTAATTTTCTCTGAAATTTTTCGCAATTTCGCCTTTACAGAAGCTTTTTCTAGCGGCAAAATACTTTCAATTTTTAAAGCTAATTTTTTAAGCTCGCTCTGCTGAAATTGAACCCGCAGAAATTCAGCTTCGAAGGCCCATGCTCGTAAAAATGGACGCTCTGATTTTAAACCGGCTTGTATGGTGTCTCGAATCATATCGAGCAGCTCTGGCCGGCAATTTATGAGAACGGCAATCTGCAACAGATGCAATTGTGCCTGCCAGTCAGAACAGGTTTTACTCGCTGCAAAGAGTGAAGCAGTATCAGACTCGCTTAAGGCATATCCCTGCTCTATATGATGCTTGATCAGCCAGGTGATAGCCCGGGAAAACTCAGGAAGTAAGCCGAGAAAAGTATTAGGTTCGAAACGTTCGATTTCAGAATAGAGGTTAGACAACACTTTGGTATCGTTTCCATTCCATTGTGAAAGTTGATCTTGTAGCCTGGCTCGGTTCATTTTTTTTCTATTGAGAATTACATTATTGAGACTCGAAATCATAATCCCGCTCAACGCGGGCAATGCGTGTTTTGAATTCTCGGTACCATTTTTCTCTACCCATCTTCTGGGCAAGCAAATGCTCTGTATTTTGTTTCCATGCTTTGATGGATGCCAGGTCCCGCCAATATGAAACTGTTATTCCGAGTTCTTCTCTGGCAGACTCGATTCCCAGAAAGCCAGGCTGTTCATGAGCAAGGTCGATCATCCGCTTTGCCATTTCTAAGTAACCTTCGTGATCTGATGATCGAATCGAGGAAAAAATCACCGCAAAATAAGGAGGTTCTGGGGTTTTTGCTATCATTTGCGGTGATTATTCGGTGCGAATCTGGGCATCCGGCCAGATATCCAGAATTTCCTGATTCTGGTGATGTTCGGCAAAGTGTTCCCACAGTATACCATTGACGTCTTTTTGTGCTGTAAAATCATCTGCTTCAGGGTCTTCCCAGCCCAGATGCCGCAAGCTGCCGGCCGGAACAGCCGGGTCATTGCGCAATGATAAGTTGATTGTATCAGTGCGCCATAGTGCATATTCACCGGGAATCACGGTAACCGGTTCTGTACCAAGGCGAGCCGAATACTCTTTTACAGATGCATAAATGTCTCTGGTTGAAAGGGCTATATGAATTCGTTTCAAAGTGTTCTCCTATTTGATAATCTTCACGGTTAATCTTCACGCAGTACCGGACCTTTATCTCGACCAGCAGGATGGTTAGCCTTTATATTGTTCTCTGCTTTTGCAACTGTTTCGAGAATTCGTTTCTGCCGGGTTGCCGGTGTTTTTGCATTTTTAATCCATTCAAGTATACCACGTTTAGAAGAGCGCGGGAAATTCTCAAAAAAAAGCAAAGCTTTTGGGTTTTTATTCAGTTCTGTAGTCAGATCATCGGGCAGTTTTAATTCATCGACATCTTCAAGAAAGCTCCAGCTTCCGTTCTGCTTAGCCAATTCAATGGGCAACAATCCTGATTTATGTATTCGACTTTGCAGAATCAGTTTTTCAGCTTTTTCTTTGTTCACTTTTGACCAGCTCGAAGTTGCTTTGCGTGGTGAAATTAAAAGCATCGTTCTTTGTTCGTCAAGTTTACGGGGCAGGCTGTCAATCCAACCGAAGCACAACAGTTCATCTACAATTTCATCATATGTGATATAATTTTCAGTAAATGATTTTTTAAACCGAACCAGCCAGACACTTTGTTTGGCGGTATGGTTTTTCAATAGCCATTGATGCAGGTCGTCAATGGTTGCAATCTCAATTTTTTTATAATCTTGCATGATTTGATGTATCGATAGAAAGTCTTAACCATTTTTAATTGAAGATTCGTCATCGCAAGCAAGATTGTTTTACTTTCAATAGAATTACATTCACTCTATAAATCAGCATATAAGTTTAAGCTAGTTTACCTGGCCCTTGTTTGCGATCAGATTTCTAATGGTTTTTTCCAGTATGCTTCTACCTGGTTCTTCATATGGCAAATGTCCAGCGCCATCAAGAATAATCAGTTTTTTTTCAGCTGCAAGTTTATCATAGAATGGTTGACTCATTGACAAAGGAGTCCAAGGATCAAGCCCTGGGTGGGCCAGCCATACCGGGCAGATATTAAAATCTTCGGGTTCAATTGCAGGAGAATAGTTCATGAACGTGCGTAGAAACCGGGAACTTACCCAGCCGCCACCTGCATGGGGGTCAGTGGCAAATACCTCAGAAAATTCAGGATCATTCGTAATCTGTTCCATTTTACTTACTGCTGCTATTGGCATATACAGATAATCAGTAAAAATGGAAAACCACTCATTAATTGGCGTTACAATTCTGCTCAAAAATAAATTTGCCGAAACCGCATCTCTCACCTCCTGTCGACGAGGATCAACTAGCGTGGTCACCAGAAGCCCATCTGCTTTACCATTCAAAGCGACAGCCTGGTAGGCAAGCAATCCGCCCATGCTAAGTCCCATGAGATAAAACTTTTGTCCTTTTTTACGTTCCAGATTCATTAAAGTGCTGACGGTCTTTACCCAGGTCTCATAAGTGAGTGCCTGGGTTTCATTGGTAACTGTAAGCCCATAACCGGGTAAATCAGGAGCGACAACCGTGCATCCTGCCCTATAAAGCATCACCGCGATGGGCCCTAAAATTCGGCCATTGCCACCCCCGCCATGCAGGAGAATAAACTTGCAAGGTAGGGTGTCATTCCCATATCGATCAAGATGAATTCTATTATTGAATATTTCGACATAGCTCTCTGTGGGCAGGTTGTTCGCATTGAATCGCATTGACTCTGGCAGAAATTTCTGGTATCGTTGCCAATGCTCTGTCTCGAGGTAAGAACCTCCTCTGTGATCTGGCGTTAAATTACAGTTCAGAAGCAAGCCAACCGGCACTAATAACATTATTATTTTTTTCTTCATGATAAAATAGTAAACAGATCTGAAAAAAATTCCAGTTTGCAGATTTACACCTGTAAACTGTTTGAAAAAGAAAATCTTGCCAATTGATAACCTCGTTTCGTTTTCGGGTATGGCAGCGCATGTTCAAAGTACCGTTGATTGTGTAATTTCTGTATTCTTGCAGCTGATGCAAGAAGTTCCCTATTTTGATATATCTGTGCTGGATATTGCAGAGAAATCAGGAGTCAGTCGGGTAACATTTTATAAACATTTCGTTGACAAAGAAGATTTGCTATGGAAGGCTTTTCGTCAGACTTTTCTTCCCATTGACCGGCAGATCGAGCGCGTTGACCCTGAGACCCTGCTGTCAGATGGTAAACCGATAACATTTTATGTATTTGAAAATATAAACCGTCATCGAAAATTTTATCGTAACCTTTTTATGAATGGCATGCCCTATTATTTTCAATGCCAGTTTCTAGACTACATCACTTCTGAGTCATTTCGTACTCATGAGAACCTGCGACTTGCATATGGGCAGCGCGAAATTGATTATCGACGAATCAATGAGTATCTGGCGGGAGCTTTGTTTAATTTACTGCGCAACTTATTGCAAGAAGATCAGGAAATCAATGCTCTCTTAATGGGAGAATTCTTCACCCGGTTGAGCGGCCCCGGTGTGATAAATTTATGTAGAAAGATCGACTAATGATGCGAAGTTCGGTTCGAAATATAATACTGTTTGGGCGAAACCCCAAATTTCCTCTTGAATAACTTTATGAACTGAGAGACATTTGTATAGCCAAGCTCAAATGCTATTCTAGTCACATCAGAATTGTTGTGTGTTAAAAGACTTTTCGCATCTTCCAGTTTTCTGTCAATAAGCCATTGCTTTGGCGATTTCTGATAGATCTGCTGAAATTCCCGGTTAAAGGTACTTTTGCTGCGACCAGTGAGAAGTGCAAAATCTTCAACCGTCATACTGCTTGCATAGAATTGTTCCATGAAAGAAACGATGCTGCGTTCTTTGTGATCAATAAGTGCAGGATGCCATAAATTATTCATTTCACTTTGCAGGTGATCACTCAGAAGTTGCATGAGTTCCAGTAACTTTAAATCAAGTAATCGATTTTTTCCGTTTTCTGTTGAAACAAACAGTTTTTCGAGATTTTGTATGTAGTGTAAGATTGACTCTGGTGTTTGTCTTACAAGAATGCGAGACTCATTTTTTTGTTTCCTGATATTTTTAACTTCAGGCAGATTTGCAAAAAAATGCTCTAATATTCTCTCACTGAAAAAGAAAATATAGCTTTGAAAACTTTTATTCCCGGGAGTGATATCTGAAATCCAGAAGACATCTCGTGGTAAAAAAATCATTTCACCTTCGTTGGCTGTGTATTCATTGCCTTCAAAGTCTCGACATTTTTTTTGACCTCGTAATATCAGGCTTACAGAAGGAACACTAGCAAAAATCTGTTTTGAGTGAAAACTTGCATTTAATTCTTTGTAAAAAGCAGCATTGTCGTTGTCCATCCATATTAGACGCACGCCTGCTGCTGCTACAAGTTCTTGGGGTGCTTTAAGCATAGTCTTTACGATTCGAACAGTCGAATGATTCCTGATATATTTAAATCACCGAGACCATTCTTGACTGCTTCATCAAATGTTTGTAAGCCTGATTTTGTCAAGCGGCTTTGTACACCGCTCGATTCTATGAACTCAGAGGCATACCTTAAATCTTTTGCTACAAGATTTATCGGGAACATCGATTCAAAGTTGTTTGCTTTCATTTGCTCGATGAGTATTTTCATTGCTGGCGAAGTAATTGGCAAAGATGAAAACAGGTCATAAAACTCTGGAATATTATTTCGGTGCAAAGTTTCAAATAGTTCAGAAAATGCCGCGGTCTGTACAGCCAGCAAAGTATTAATTGAGAGCTTTATTTTTGCTGCTTCGACACTATTTCCGCAATATCTTGTTTTTCCAGCTAATTCTTGAACTGTATTTTGATATTTCTCAAAAAGTTTCTCATCACCTGAGACCAGGGCGAGCAATATACCCTGCTCTGCCTGTGGCAAAGTACCTACCACAGGTGTAAGCAAAAGATTGCAGTCAGCATTTAAAATCAGGTTCTGTAGACGAGAAGAGAATGCAACACTCAAAGTGCTCATTTCTATCAGTATCTGATTCGGTTGAATCTTTTGATATAATGGATTGTTTTCATCGAGCCAGACTTTTTCAACAGCTCTATCATCACTAAGCATTGATACAATCACCTCACTGCCTTGAATTGCTTCCTGGGGTGAGGTACAGTATTTCGCCCCAGCACCGCTCAGCTCTTTTACTCTATGATTTTCGGTTCTATTAAAAAAAACGACCGTGTGACCAGAGGCAATCATTCGCCGGGCAATTCGAAAAGCCATAGCACCTGTGCCGATAAATGTGATAGTTTTTTTCATTTTGATTTTCCCTTTATTAACTTGTGACTTCAGTTTGATTCTGGTTTTTCCAGTAAGCCTGCAAAATTCTTACGATGCTGAAAAACCAGAATTCCCCAGAAAATGCTGAGTACTAGTCCGGGTACAAGACTATCCAGTGCGTAAAAAAGATGAAACAGGATTATGTTTGCCAGAATCGGGGCGAAGATTGATAAACCAAGAACGGTAAATCGCCCGCTCAAAATCAGCAATCCGCAAACTATTTCAAGTGCTTTTACTACGATCATGATCTTACCGAGACCTTGGAAATATGCTACTGCTTCAGCCCCAAATTCTGGTGCCGGTATAAACTGAAAAAAGCCGTTTGTTCCGAAAACCAGCAATGATATTCCCAGCAGGTATTGTGAAATTTTTGATATTTTGTTCATATATCCTCCGTTTTTATGTTAGATTGAAAATCTTAAAATCATCGAATCTTTACTACTCATTTCGATTCAAAAATCCCACTTTTGATTCAATTTTTGATTTTTTTACCGCTTTAATGAAAAATATTTTTGAATAAAGTCCGTTGTCTCTTGGAATAC
>JAGRNJ010000071.1 GCA_020440825.1 Leptospiraceae bacterium
ATGGGATAATGATTATCTGGCGAAAAGGACAAATACACCTTCATCATATTACATCAAACTCAGAACCAAAAACAAATGATTTGATAAATTTAATAAGGAGCTCGAAGCTTCAAATAACTCCGGGAGCAATTGTCTATCTGGTAAAGGATATTGATCGAGCTCCTGTGCCATTATTTGTAAAAGTAAAAGAAAATCACTCTATATATGAAAAAACATTTCTTCTACATGTAAATCAATGTCAACAGCCCTATATGAAAGATCAAAAGCATTATCATATAAAAGAACCTGTGAATAATCTTTTTCAGATCTTTGCCTGCTATGGCTTTTTAGAAACACCTGATATTCATAAAATGCTAAAGTTAATGAATACTGAATTAAATTTAAATCTTAAACTAAAGACCCTGCCCATAATTCTTAGTAAATACTCGTTAATAGCTACAAATAAACCGGGAATGAACCGATGGGCAAAGAATATATTTATTTTCATGTATCGAAATGCCTTGAGAATTACACAGTTCTTCAATATACACTCAAAACAAGTTGTAGAAATTGATCCACAGATAGAAATATAGATAATATATGAAAGCCTATCTCACTCCGCCAAATGATGGGCGGTGTGCGGCTTTCTGTTGTTTTTTTACAGCCATTTTGTCTTTATTAAAGTACTTATAAAAGCGGGTGCCCATTGGAGACACCCGTAATTTATTAATTTACCACTAAGCTTACTTGAGCAATTTGAATTCTTTCAGGTATCTTACGCCCCAATAATTGTAAACAATGCCCGTTTTCACCTGTACCGTTACCAAAGGCGGGCTGTAAGCCGTGCGATCTTGAGGTATCGAAAACAGGGAAGACAATTTGCCCGTCGAAAAACTCTCTTACAGGTGCGTACATCTCTTGGGTGCTCGGTAGCATCTCAAGGTATTGAATTTCTTCATCGACCAGAGAGTCTAAATTATTTGTGACTTTCTCAAGAAACCCCCGTACTAGCGAGCTGTCGCAGAAGCCGATTTTATGGGATTTTAAAGCTCTATGGCTGATACCCAGACTTCGAAGATAGCGAATGACTCTCGACTGTATGCCCTCGGTAACAGGCGTTTTGTAAAGGCAAGAGTGATAATGGTTAATGATTTTCTGCAAGATTGGTTGATGGGCTGGCAGGTGTCGATATTCTGGCATCGCCTCATTAAGCCCCAGTTTGCCCAGTTGACCTTTCTGAGCCAAGAATGGATAACGCTCGGCCAAGACTGCTAACGCCTCGATCAGCTTTAGTTTTTCATAGCTCATCACCCAGTCGACAATGGAACCACCTTTTTTACAATCGCCAAAGCAAAACCATAAATTTTTCTTCGGGCTAATCACCAGTGAAAGCTTTTGTTCAAAGCTTTCACTATGCAGTTTGCTATACGCTGCCGCTTCGCAAACAGGCTCTAACGAATGCTTCTCATAGTCACACATCGGGCAACGACCATAAAATCGTTTGCCTTTCTTTAATAACTTAATCTCTGTACCGATGGCAAAGACCAGCTCTATATCACTTTTCAAGTCTGCTAACCCTTGTTGTGAAAAGTAATTCTTTTCTTGTTCATTAATTTTTTTCATATAAACCCCTTACTTGTTTGATAGGGCGGACTTAATCAGACGGATTGCCAACGCCCAAAAATAATTGACGTTTCATAAAAAAGTTGAAAATTATTTTTGAAGACAAGAGAGCTTTTCACATTGAAATGTTTCTATGCTACTGAAAAAATACAACCACCACCCCCGTTTCTCAAAGAGAGTATCTTGCTTTATAGCGGATTGTATGCCTACCCGCGTGATCGCCTCTGAATTTTGGATCGTTTCTTAATCGTGTTTGGTAGATTAATTTCAAAAGCACTGCCATCGCCCGATCCTTTTGCAACGTGCGAATTATCGCACGATGCAAAAGCTGTTGCTAGTCTTCGTCGGGGAACATCACGGTAACAACAGGCTCACCATCGTCACCGCCATTGACCGCAGCTCGAAGACTGACCATTCTTTGCTTACCTCTACCGGCTCTTGGTACTCTGTTTATCTTGTAAGTCACCGTTGAATCACCTGTCTTTGCACTAAGCATCGCTTGGCGAAGAAGCCAAAGCACGTCCCATAAACGGCCAGCCTCGTCTTGCGGCCATTGTGACTTCTCGGCATCTTCTTCTGGCCAGCTAACGCAATCGTCAAAGACTCTGTGCGATAACGCAACCGGGAATTTTATACCAGCTTCTCTTGCGACCTGCGAAACATCAACCAAAACACCATCGTCGATTGCCTGTTCTCTGCTGTACGAAGAAATCAAATCTTCTGGCATGAAGATATTTCTCATTTCTAATTTCTGTTTTTCTTTCATAGTAACCTCTTTTCTTGTTTGATAATCCGGACTTAACAAGACGGATTGCCAACGCCCAAAAAAAAGTGGTTCTCTTTTTAAAAAAAGATGCTTCAATGAAAACCCCACCACCCCCGACCCGTATCAACGAGATAATCTCCCTCAAGAGCGGATAGTTTTCTTAAAGAAATACTTGACTCGGTGAGGCTAGCTCTGACCAATAAGACTTGATATTATTAAATAAGGAGATTGCCGGAGAATAAGGTGTGCAGCTGGCTCGGTCAGGTAAAAAATGGGTAATAACGGAACACTGGCGGCATCTCACACATCAAGCCACCAACAACGTTCTAAGCCTACCCCTGATTGCCCGCAGAACGGGATGAGTTAGCGATAGCTCATCCCGTGTTTTTCTTTCCGCCGCCAGCCAATCCCCCGCTATAAATTGGTCGTAGGGGGCGCGGAAAATCAGCTCTAATGATCACAAATCGGGGCGTCAAAGTGTATCCAGAAGGGCTTTCAGATACCTTTTGTACCGATCATTGGAGGTGCCGATTCATGATGAAGCAGCCAACAAATCGATCAACTATTCCGCATTTGATGATTGCATTGCAGAATGCGGGCTTTGAAATTATCAAGACTGAAAACCTCTACACGTTTGACGGCGAAGCCGGTTATTCGATGGGCCAGGGAGAGTAAACCGCTACGGAAAACCACAGTATTGTGGAATTCCACAACGCTATGGAAAACCATAGCATACAGGATTTCCACAATAGCTATGGAAAACCGGAACTCTACACTGAAGACATTTGTAGATACATACGAATTATTCTCTACAATCGCCGCGTAGCCATGAAACAAATGACGTTTTCTCCATACGCACGATTCTCTTGCCATATGTTAAATAGACACTCCCCTTCGAGATATAGATTCCTGTTAATTTGGCATTTTCCTGATATTTCATAATTCTCCTCAATTTTATCTCCAGCAGTGAACAAATAAAAAGCTACCATTTTTTGATAATGATTATCATTATCTTTATTTGACTTAATATTATACTGTCAAGAGATTTTCAATTTCTCAGTATTGCATCGAATCTTAAAAATTTCGCCGACACGATACATGCCACCTGAACCTTGTCTTATGAAAGTCTCGGGATTCTCGTTTATACGTAATGGAATCAAATATGATTATCCCTTTATAGAAGCGATTCTTTCAATTGAACCTCTTTGTGATGAAATCATAGTCGCAGTAGGCTCAGGGGATGATCAAACCCGTGATAAAGTTGCAGAACTCAATTCTAAAATCGGGAACAAGATAAAGATTATCGACACGATCTGGGACGACTCATTGCGAGAAGGTGGCAAGGTACTCGCAAAAGAAACCGATAAAGCCTACAGTACAATTTCGGTAGATACAGATTGGTGCATATACATCCAGGGGGATGAGGTTTTACATGAAAACTCAATTCCGATATTAAAGAAAGCAATGCAAACCGAGCTGAATAATTCAAAGACAGAGGCACTACTCGTAAATTATAACCACTTTTATGGATCTTATGATTATGTGGGCGATTCAACACGCTGGTATCGACGGGAAATTCGGGTCTTGCGAAGGCGGATGGATTTTTTTTCTTTCAAAGATGCCCAGGGGTTTCGTGCCCGTTCTGAAAAAGGCAATCGAAAACTTAATTCAAAATTAACCAATGCAACTATGCATCACTATGGCTGGGTCAAAGACCCGCGGGCAATGCAAAAAAAACAAGAGACCTTTCATAAATTATGGCATACTGATCAATGGATGCAAGAAAATATTCCTAAGGCGGATGCATTTGATTATACCAATATTGATTCATTACAAAAATTTACAGGCACCCACCCCGAAGTAATGAAATCCAGAATTAATAAAGTGAATTGGCAGTTTGATCATGATATTTCCAGAAATGTAGCATCCACAAAAGAAAAAATTCGCCGCTGGATCGAAAAAAAAACAGGCTGGCGAATTGGCGAATATAAAAATTACAAGCTAATTCGGTGACCAGCTTCCCGTTGCTCCGCCACAATTTCTTTTTTTAGAGCATCGCTCAAGCTTAATTTTCTCAATATGGTTGTGCAAAGCTAAGTATACCACAATTCGTTCAAACTGACTCAAGAATTCAAGATTAATCGTGATAGTATTTTCCCGGCTCCAGTCTACTGTATCTTCGAATTTTACACCGGGTGCCGGTCTTAACATTTTTGATACACTAAAAGCACTTTCACCTACCT
This sequence comes from Leptospiraceae bacterium, assembly GCA_020440825.1. Taxonomy (GTDB): domain Bacteria; phylum Spirochaetota; class Leptospiria; order Turneriellales; family Turneriellaceae; genus JAGRNJ01. The sequence goes on from JAGRNJ010000071.1 coordinate 4,612, forward strand.
TATAAACCATTGAGTTTATCGAGGTAATCGGCAAAGCTTGCTTTCTTTTTTCATTTTTCTCACCATCACTTACCTGATATACGATGTTGTTGCCTTGAAATCCGAATTGAATTTTACCGATATGAGAATCAAAGTACCCCCTGAGCAGCCAACTCGTCAAAGCAAACGCGAACAAAATCAGAAAAATCAGCATAGCATCTTTCATGCTTTTTCTATTGTAGTATGAGCCGCTTGCGAGCAGAATCCCGATTAGAAGAAATACCAGACTGTAAATCATTAGCATAGTCACAGTTATTTGGCTGTCAATATTTCCCTCGATCATGAGATCATTGCCGTTTTCTAAAACGTTAAAATTATTCGTTACTGGTAATTCCGATATCTGTAAAGATTTCCATGAATCTATTCGCTTTGAAGTAGAACTTTGGGGATTCTGCAATTCAAATTCTGACGTTTCTGTACGTTCAGTATTTTCAGATTTGGCGGGCACAGAAAAAGCCAGATTTTCCTGATCTGTATTTGATTTGAGAAAAGGCATTCTCTTTTGCAGCTGCCCGACAAAATCAAAATATTCTTTCTCTGCAGCATTCAGTTTTTCCCGGTAATCAGAATTGACCCCGTTGCGATAACTGTACTCAATTTTTTTCAGATTCCAGGAAAGGCCAGATACATGCTGTAAGGTAATGATAATCTGCCGGGCCGTATGATCTTCATAAGTAGTTGTTCCTGACTCTTCTTTTACGAGCAGATAAAAATCATTACCGGCATTGAATTGCAGTTGTTTCAAAATCTGCTCAATATCTTCAGCACTGTTTTCAGTGTTTTGTTCAACAATCGTCAAGAGAACATTGCCATTTTCATTCTGGAAAATATTTTTTAGAATCACATTCTCCGGGGTTTTTCCGCTGAACAAGAGAATTAAATTACAACCTGCAACCGGACTTAAGGCAAGCGTTATACAAAATGGAATCAGGTAAAAGTAAATTCCGGTTGTCTTATACTTTCGCCAGGTTCTTAGAAAAAGAAATGCTGCCAGTAAAAACGGTGCCAGCACGGCCAGATAGCTGCCCGCAAAAGAACTCTGGTTCAGTGTGTATTGTAAAGTACTGACATCTTCAAAGCTAAAGTTGTCAATAATGATCATTCTTCACTTACTGCAACATAGGCAGCATTTTCTCCATTTCTTTATACAGTATATCTTTGCGTCCCTCATCAGTATAAGATGACATCTGCTCTCGAAGCAAATCTGCCGCAGTCTTACCATCCTGATTTCGAACGCTTTTATCTGCCCCATGTTTCAACAAGAATGCCACTTTCTTTGAATTACTCGAGAAAGCAGCAAAGTGCAGAACGGTATCTCCGCGATTGTCTTTCGCATTCACATTGGCTCCCAGGTTTACCAGCACATAAACAGGTTCTTCGACAATTTCCCTGACCGCATACATCAGCGGCGTTTGCCCTTTATTGTCTCGTGCATTAATATCTGCACCTTTCTTAACTAATAATTGCGCTTTCGGTTTAACAAATCTTGTTTCATGATCAAAGTTCGATAATAAACCGTGCAACGGCGTTGCTCCCTCTTTATCCCGGGCATTTACATCCGCCCCGTTTTTTACCAGATAATCTGTGATTTTAAATGTTTTATATTTCATTGAGTAATGCAAAGGAGTTAATTTATGGTATGGATGCACAAAGTTGATATCGGCCCCTTTCTCAAAAATATATTTGACCATTTGAAAGGTCTGCTCATGGGAAATTCCCGAATTCTCAATAAACAGTGCAAGAGAGTATCCGTCTTCAGGCAGTATTTTTAAACCTTTCCCGACGAGCAGTTTCAACATGGCAAGGTTTTGACAGTAAGGAGTTATGCGACCACCAAGAGGATCATTGCTTTCCTTTGCCGATTCAGCATAATTTGCCGGCGGATTGTTCAGAACGCGCAGATTGTCTTCATTTTGCAAAAGACGGGTTACTTCCCGAATATTATTTTCAGCAACTGCATCATATAGTGGGTGAGAATCCCAGGCAGATAGGGATTCAAAACTGAATAACAAGACTAACATTAACCATACAGGTTTACGCATTGATCATCTCCTGAAATGTTTTCTTTTTGACGGAATTCAAATGGCCCAGTTCGCCATTTTTTTCTATCATAGCAATTAAGTGATTCTTTAGCCGGGATTAACATACTTCGGCCGTCTTTTCTCAAGTACGGCCCGCAATCCTTCTTCAAAATTCCCACTCAAAAATTTTTCGAATTCAGGAAAGTTCTGAGAATTATCGACAAAATTTGCCAATGTGTCTTTTCGGATATTCTTTTTGACCGAACGATAACTTGCGAGCGGTAATCTGTAAATTCTTTTTAACCAGTTTAATGATGCCTCTAATAATCGATCTTTATCAACTACTTCGGCAGCCAGTCCGCAGTGCAAAGCCTCTTCAGGGCTAAAGACTTTTGAAAGCAAGGTCGCATGGTAAAACTCAGCTCCTGAAATTGCCTCTGACATCAGCGGCAAAAGATTGGGGGGGATGGTCAACCCCACAGCAACTTCTGAAAACGAAAACCGGGTTTTGCCAGCAGCAAAAATTCTAAATTCAGGCAACATACCCAGCACAGCCCCGCCGGCCATCGCAAAACCATGGATTGCCGCTACCTGCGGTTTCGGGAAAGCATAAACGGTTTTCACCACTTCAAATAATTTTGCAAATGCAGCCAACCTGCCCTGCAGGTCAGCCTCCAGAAGATACTGGGGTTCTAGACCATTGCTGAAAAACTTTTCATTGGCAGAGGCGAGTACTACCCCCCAGATTTCTTCATCTTGCGCGAGCAGTTCATGAGCCTGAATAATCTCATTCATGAACTGCAGATTGAAATCATTTACCGGTGATCGATTCAGAAAAAGAATGGCCGATGACCCCTCTTTCTGGATATCTATATACTCAAAATTCATAGACGTGCTTTGCCTCTGAGAAAGGTGCGTAAAGAATTAAATTTTAACTTGTCCCGAAGTAAAGCCATGAAATTCGAATACTTAAAAGATGAGTGAGCGCAATAACAACGAACGCCAGCCATCCGCACCAGGTTTTATAACTGCTTTGAAATTCTGGCTAAAGTTAGGTTTCATCAGTTTCGGAGGACCTGCAGGACAGATTTCTATTATGCATGAGTTTCTTGTCGAGAAACAAAAATGGATTTCAAACTCGCGTTTCATGCATGCTTTGAACTTCACAATGCTTCTGCCAGGGCCTGAAGCACAACAGCTTGCAACCTATTGCGGATACCTGCTGCATGGTAAAAAAGGCGGTTTCGCAGCCGGTGTACTGTTCATTTTACCCTCTCTCGTTTTATTGATCTTGTTGTCTATACTCTATTCGCTTTACAGCTCCCGGTTTCTTGTGAAAGCAGTCTTTGCTGGTATTCAGCCGGCAATTGTAGCTGTCATTGCAGTCTCACTCTACCGATTGAGCCGCAAGGCACTGACATCCCTGTTTCACTATACCATCGCAGCACTCTCATTCAGTGCACTATTTTGGGGCAATATCCCTTTTCCGATTGTGATTTTCGGCTGCCTGCTTTCAGGTATTCTATATGCCCGCTTTGTTTCTCTCAGCAATTCCCGTACATCGAATAGCATATCTCTTGAATCAGAAAATGATGTTCTTGAAAATCAATTCTATATAAATGCCAACTCAAAAACTGAATTCTCTTCTGTACAGTTCACCAGAATTTTCAAACAGACTTTGTTAACAATCTGCCTGTGGATCTCGGTTTTTCTAATTCTACGTGCGTGCATGGCCAATGCCCTCTTCTGGTCTGATCTTTATCTTTTTTTTACCCAGGCAGCACTGATCACTTTTGGCGGCGCCTATGCAGTACTGCCTTACGTTGCCTCTACCGTAGTTCATAGCATGCATTGGCTCAGCTCCCAGCAAATGTTAGACGGATTAGCCTTAGGAGAGTCAACCCCTGGCCCACTGGTAATGGTTTTGGTTTTTGTCGGATATATGGCTGCTTTCCAGGTTGAAAATTCTTCGGTCTCGGCCGGTATTATGGGAGCCTGCATAGTAACTTTTGTCACATTTCTGCCATCTTTCTTTTTCATAATTACCGGTGCCTCGCTTGTTGAAAAGATCAGAGAAAATCAAAAAGTCCAGATCGCACTTCAGTTTATCAGCGCCGGTATTACCGGGGTAATCTTAAATCTCGCTGTGTATTTCGGCAGGAACGTTCTTTTCACAAACCAGAATCATGATTTCAATTTTTTTGCAGCAGTCTGGATTTTGATCAGTATCGGTGTACTGCTGCGATGGCGAATAAATCTGCTACTCTGGATTCTTATCAGCAGTATTGCAGGTTTATTGCATTATTATTGACACGCTAATGGTATAATCACGGTTGGCTTATGTTTAATGGAGCCAGATTTTTATCTGGACTTATTCTCTCTCTTTGCATTGTACTCTTGAACCTGATGAGTTCAGGCAGCCTTTTGCAGCTTACCTCCGTTACAGAAATCGAAAAAGTATCTGTTGCCGAATCTGTTCTTGAATTTTTTGAAGATGAAAAAGAGGGCGAAGATTCTGACTCCTGGTTATCTTTAGTAGCCTTACCCCAGCTCGATGAAAACATATATTTGAATGTTCAGAATTTGAATGCATTCAAATTAGAATATCTACTATCTGGTTTTAAGCAAGCCCGCGCCCCGCCTGTCCTTTAAATTTGCAGAAAAAATAACAGTGACAAAGTTCACTGTGCTTTGAACAATTTAAAGGAGTTCTCATGTCGAACCAGTCTGTCTCTCTCGTTGATCTACTCGATTCACTTGCACATTTTTTGCCCTCCCAGGGACCAATAAAAGATTTTATTCACCACAATACACTGCATTCCTTTCAAGATCATGCTCTGACCTTTCATGAAGCAATTCGTGCAGCTTCACAAATTTATGGTGCTAAAGAATATTTACCACTTGAAACCTATCGGGAAAAATATACGAGCGGATTGATTTCTGATTTTGCACTGCGCTATGTGCTTGAAAAAGAAAAAATAGATTTTTTAGAAATCAAAAATGATCTGTTTACGAGAGATTTTTTAAGCTCCTTCTCCCGCCCTGCAATACGCGAAAACGGCTATTTCTCTTCAATACCCGAAGATATCAATTTGAACCCGGCTGAAGTTATCCACCCCGTATTATTTCGTCTGGTTGCAAATTATCTCGATCAGGGAATCGGAACCCTTACCTTTGCGATCGACGGAAAAAGTTTCTGGTTCTCACTGAGAACCTTAATTGAAACGACAAAAATAGTCGGGATTACTAAAAATATATCGACTAAAATCGAACGTGAATCCTGTGAATCTATTCTCGAAAATTTTCTGAGTGTTCGACTCTCGAAAGATGTAAATATTGAACAGTTCTTACTTGAGCTGCTCAGCTTTGCTCCAGGTTGGGCGGGGCTCATTTTTCAACTGCAGAATAACCCGGGCCAGTTGTTTTTTGGTCGCACGATTTCTATTCTCGAGTTTACAGCTCTCTATGTTCTTTTACTTGATGAATATTTGCCACGAAATTTCAGATTTTCTGATCTAAATAATAACGCTGCTGATTTTCATCTTGGTAAAGCGCCATTAGAAAATGATTTCGAACGAGTCTGTCGTCTATGGCATGAGGCATTTGAATACAGTTATTATTTTCCGATTCTTGCATCGATGCAAAAAAAGATCAAAGTAAACAGTCAGGCACGCTCTCACAGACAATTCAATACTACCGCGCAGGCAGTATTCTGTATTGATGACAGAGAATGCTCCATTCGCCGACATCTCGAAGAATCTGATCAAAACCTTGAAACTTTTGGTATGCCTGGTTTTTTCAGTGTCGATGCAATGTATCTTGGCCCCTATGATATTCGACCAACCAAACAATGCCCCGCGCCCCTTACTCCCCAGCATCTTATTTCAGCAGAAGCAGTGCATAGCGACAGAAAGGGTATCTTGCACAAACATGAAATGAATTTCTGGCATCGCCATGCAAATCATCTCTATTCGGGCTGGTTGCTGTCGCACGTGTTTGGAGTTCTGGCGCTGTTAAGGCTTCTTATCTCTGTTTTTTTTCCCCGTAAAAGTTTTGCTACAGCAAGTTCAATGATGAATTTTGAAGAGCCGAGTATTCTTCATATTCAGAATGTTCAGGACAAAAAATCGCCTATTGCCACTTTAAAGGCCGGCTTTACTGTGCAGGAAATGGCAGACCGTGTAGAGAAATCACTGCGCATGATCGGATTGACAAATTCATTTGCCCCTTTAATATTTTTTATTGGTCACGGATCAAGCAGTACCAACAACCCCTATTTTGCAGCGTATGATTGCGGAGCCTGCAGCGGTCGTTCGGGAGGGGTAAATGCCCGGGCTTTCGCACAAATGGCAAACAGACAAGATGTTCGCAGTATTCTCAGTAAAAGAGGCCTCAAAATTCCAGACGATTCTTATTTTATTGGCGGAGTGCATGATACAGCCAGAGATGAAATTCAATTTTTTGACGAAGAGGTCTTCCCGGAAAATGTAAAGCGTCAATTTTCTGAAATGAAACCTGTTTTTGCGAAAGCTCTTATCGCAAATGCCCAGGAAAGAACCAGAAGATTTTCACTTACGAATTTAAAGATAAAAGGTGAGCGGGCTATAGAAGAGGTCAAACACCGCTCTGAAATGCTGTTTGAACCACGGCCTGAGTATAACCATGCTACGAATGCTCTTGCAATCGTAGGCCGCAGATTTATTACCGAAGGTCTTTTTCTTGATCGCAGAGCATTTTTGAATTCTTATGATCCTTTTGTCGATAAAGACGGCAACATCCTAAACGGAATTCTCTCGGCGCTGGTTCCCGTTTGTGGCGGAATCAACCTGGAATATTATTTCAGTCGAATTGACAGTGAAATATACGGAGCGGGGTCTAAATTACCTCATAATGTTGTTTCGCTGCTGGGTGTTGCCAATGGTTCAGAAGGTGACCTTAGAACAGGCCTGCCTGCCCAAATGACAGAAATTCATGACCCTTTTCGCCTGATGATTATCATTGAGCAAAAAAAAGAAATAGTTACAAAGGTAATTCAAGGCAACGCTTCGGTTAAGAACTGGCTCGATGGTGCATGGGTTAAATTTGTGATTTTCGAACCAAAAACCGGCGTTCCTTTTCAGTATGAAAATGGTAAACTTCAGAAGTTAACTTTGCCTGAAATACAGATAAAATATTTCAGTTCATCATTGCAGGCAGCACATAAAAATCGTGAGAATATTGAACCTGTCTTTATTGAAAGTGAGGTCAGAAAATGATGTTAAATACTGTACTGTTATGTTTGATTTTTCTGCCAATGGTATTAGCGGGAGTACTCGCAATTTTACCAATCCAGAAAGAACGACCTGTTTCTTTGTTAATAATAAGTTTTAATGTATTGAACGGTTTTTTAACATTTAGTCTTGCGTATATTTTTATAAGTGGCAATTTTATACCGCAAGAAGTAGACTTCGGTACGATTTTTTCTGTGCATAATTATTCACTGAAATTGCAACTGTTGATGGATCATTACTCGGTGTCTTTTCAGGTATTGATAGGCTTTCTCGCCGGTCTTGTGTTCATGTTTTCCCGCCGGTATATGCACAGAGAACCGGGGTATCGTCGCTTTTTCTCTACTCTACTGGCCTTTCTCTCGGGTATCTCACTGGTTGCTCTTGCCGACACAATCGACTTACTATTTGCCGGTTGGGAAATTGTCGGAGTGTCTTCTTTTCTACTGATTGGTTTTTACCAGAATCGCCGAATGGCAGGACGCAATGCCCTGCGCGCTTTTACAATATACAGAATGTGTGATGTTGGTCTTTTTCTGGGTGCATGGTTGTTTCATGAACTGGGCTCTGAATTCACATTTCTTGATTTCAGCCAGAAAGCCATTGATCCTGAGTTAATGATTTCTCATTCTCTGATGTTTACTGCAGTTGGTTTTTTGACTCTTTTTGCTGCGATGGGAAAAAGCGCTCAATATCCATTTACATTCTGGGTACCGAGAGCGATGGAAGGCCCTACCCCTTCAAGTGCTATTTTCTACGGAGCACTTTCCATTCATGCCGGTGTGTATCTTCTGATTCGTCTATACCCTATTTGGCATGCTATTGATTCAGTCAATATCGCAGTAGGCTGTGTCGGGTTAGTTACAACGATTACATCGGCACTATCTTCAAAAACCCAGTCAAACATCAAAGGACAAATAGGTTACGCTTCTGTAGCACAAGTCGGGATTATGTTTATCGAGCTGTCTCTTGGCTTTCGAGACCTGGCTACAATTCATCTCATAGGCAATGCCTTTTTGCGCTGCTATCAATTGCTGGCATCTCCTTCTGTTCTGGTAATATTCTTAAAACTTCAATCAGAAGGTGCACCTCTTTCAAAGGGGATGACGGGATTCGTTTATAAAATACTTACTGAAAAAATGCGACGAAGACTGTTTGCTTTTTCATTCAATGAGGCCTACAGCGAAGCGATCATGCAAGGTGTCTGGAATTTTATCAAAAGAGTTTCACGTTTTATCAATCGCAGTTTTAATCTGCAGATTTCGGTACTGCTATTGACAACCCTGACGATTGTTTCAACAGTAGGGAAAAATTATCTGGGTGATAATGTTGATTTTGTTGCTGCTATGGTACTTGGTTCAGGTGCAATACACCTTGCATTAATTGCTATCGGTGAGAAAACCTCTGCAGTGAAAACTCTGAATAATGCATCTCTATCCGCTTTTATGACGGGAGTATCCACTGCGTATTTAAATTCTGCTCACTTTGAGTTTACCGCAATATTCTTTGCGGGAATTGCCGGCGGGTATGCCATGGCAAGATACGCTCTGTGGCGAATTCCACAGGAGTTTAGAACATTAGAATATGCAGGTAACGGTGATCGTTACCCGGGTTTGACCTTGCTGCTCCTTGCAGGTATATTATGGCTGGCAGGCTTTACTCTAAGCCCCACATTTATTGGTGAAGATTTACTGCTTCATTTCGGCGCAGAAAATTTTGTACTCGAAACATTTATAATCGCAGGAGCTTTTATTCTGAACGGAATTACTCTCATGAGAATGTATGTAAAATTGACTTTCGCACGTTTCTGAAAATTTTTTAAGGAGAAATTTTATGAAATCTTTAACTTTACTGAAAAACAATTTCAAGTCTGATCTACTTTCAGGCTTTATCTTGTCCCTTATTGCCTTACCTCTTTGTATAGGAATCGCGGGGGCCTCTCTGGGAAATTCCATGGCCAGCCCGGCGATTGCCGGCCTGGCAGCGGCAATTATCGGTGGTCTACTGGTCTCACGACTCGCAGGCAGCCATATTACAATTCATGGTCCCGCAGCCGGAATGATTGTTGTTGTACAACATGGAATTCTGTCATTAGGATCATTAGGTCTTTCTGAATTTAATGCTGCAATAGGATTTCAAAGGTTCCTTGCCGCAATGATCCTGGCTGGAATTCTACAGTTTTTACTTGGGGTTTTCAAACTTGCCCGTTATGCTGCGCTATTTCCTGTTAATGTAATTCATGGCATGCTGGCAGCCATTGGTGTGATCATCATATCAAAGCAGGTTCACGTTGCACTGGGAGTCACGCCGATTTCAAAAAGTTCTCTGGCTTTATATGCAGAAATTCCCAACAGCCTTATGAATCTGAATCCCGAAATTGCCATTATCGGCGGTGCTACTTTGTTGCTTTTGATCTTATTGAGAATGATCAAAAACCCCTTAATCAAAAAAATCCCGGCTCCCATTGCAGCCGTTTTACTGGCAGTAACATTAGGCTTGTTTTTTGATCTAACTCATGACCATCCCTACATGTTTATGGGCAAAGAATACCTTATAGGAGAGAAATTTCTGGTTTCACTGCCCAAAGATATTCTTTCTGCTCTTCCTCGTCCTGATTTCTCAGTTTTGTTAACATCTACAAATCTTGGCGTGGTGTTTTCAATTTTCTTTGTTGCCTCGCTCGAATCTCTGCTTTCTGCGAATGCTGTTGATAAACTGGATTCCCAGCGAAGAAAAACAAATTTGAATACTGAAATCATGGCCAATGGTGTGGGAAACTCACTGCTCGGGTTTATCGGTGGTTTACCAATTATTGCCGAAATTGTTCGCTCTTCTGCCAATATCAGTTATAATGCAAAAACCTCATGGTCTAACTTTTTTCACGGGGCTTTTCTGCTGATCTTCATTCTGTTTATACCGGGATACATCCACCTTATTCCCAATGCTGCTTTGGCCGCAATTCTTATCATGGTTGGTTTTAATCTTGCGAAACCGAGTGAATTCAAACATGCTCTACAGGTGGGCTGGGAACAACTTGTCTTTTTTGCGACAACACTCGTAGTTACAGTAGCAGATGATCTTTTGGTCGGGGTGGCCGCAGGTTTAATAGTAAAACTGATTTATCTTTTTGCACAGGGAGTTTCTTTCAAAGATATTTTCAAAGCCAGGTTTACAGAACAGGTCGATAAGAGTACAGTAAAGTTCAATGTAACAAATTCTTTGATTTTTACAAATCTTATTAAACTCACTGACAGAATTTCTGAAACGCTGAAGAACTCTGACCGGGTAGAAGTTGATTTTAAAAATACCAGGTATGTTGACCACACCAGCATCACAACTCTCTCTGATTTACAGGAAGAAATGAACCGGGCAAAGAAAGAACTGGTTTTCACAGGACTTGATCAAATGCGTCCAGTTTCTAAACATCCACACTCTGCACGACGGGCAGTAAAAAAATGAGCTTACGAAAATTCCTGTTATTTTTAAGTTTGCTCATATCAAGTGGGACACTATTCTCCCAGGATAAACTGAGTCTGCCTGCTGACCCGTTTTACCGATCGCAATTGCTGCTGCCCAGACAGTCCAAAGATCTCCAGGAAAGTACACTCTTGCAGATTAACGAATCTGCCAAACTGGGGTTTGCAAGCCGTATTCGATTCGAGCAGAAAGAAAATGCAAAATTTTCTAAAACATTAGATGGTTCGTCAAGTTTCACAGGTCAGACCAGCCAGGTCTGGTTTGCCGCTGCCCCTACCGAAAATCTGGCATTGAAGATTACAATTCATGATTCCAGACTGTGGGGAGGGTCAAGGCTCCCGTCTGGAGATACCGGTGCATACGGGCTTTCTACATCCGTTTCATCTGCACCCAATGCTGCTCAAGGAGATAAGAATTTTACGGATATCCGGGAAGCATTTCTGGTACTCTCTCACCAAAATTTTCACGCTATCCTTGGACGCCAGATTCTTGCTTTCGGTGATCAACGACTGTTTGGTGGTCGCAACTGGCTTAACGGGGGTAACTCATTTGATGCCGCCAGATTCAGTTACAAAAGCTCATTCTGGAATTCTGATCTGTTTATTGCCACCCTTACCGAAAACTCTAATGGTCCTAATTCTTTAAATTCTTTCTCTGTATCTGATACCAGTCGTCAGGATTCAGATACATATACGGGCGGATGGCATAACGTACTTGTATTTTCAGACTTAGTAATAGAAGGATACTGGTTTGCTCTATTTCGAAATCGAATTCCGGTAATTCGAGATTCTAATGGTAACGTTGTTGCAAATGTTACTAATGGAAGAGTAAAAGATCACAAACATACATTTGGTTCAAGAATTACCAATCGAGTAAAAACAGGGAAACCTGATGGTAAATTCGATTATACATTCGAAGGCGCGATTCAAATTGGTGATTCAGGCGAAGATACTTATCTGGGAAACAGTGGTTCGGGACCTCTCTGGGGAGAAAGAAAAACCTACTTTTCAGGAATGTTTGTGGCCCAGACGGGTTATCAGATCCTGGACAGTTTGCATCTGGGTGCCCAATGGATATATGCCTCAGGCGACAATGACCGTTCGGATGCCAAAAACCGAACCTTCGACCCGATGTTTGGCAACCGCCATTCTTTATTTCCTTACTGGAATATTTACCAGGGTGAAATGGACGCAGCTTCAACCCGCAACCTAATGGGCTATTCTTTTAACGTGCTTTGGGAGATGGTCGAGAACTGGCAAATGGTCGTCACAATACAGGATATTCACAAAGCCGCAGCAAATGATGCCTGGTACGGCGCAAATGGTTCAAGCAATCAGCTGACTGGTGAAAACTGGAGCTCATCAGGCGGTAATTCCACAGGTGAGCATAATTACACCGAAATGGATATGGTTCTTCTTGCATACCCGATAAAATACTGTTCCTTCAGTTTGGGAGTTAGTGTGATTTACGCGGGTAGCGCAGTAGAATCTTTGCGCAAAAGTGATTTTGCACCCTGGGGAGAGTTTGCATATTTCACAGTCAATGCATCAATCTAGGGAACTTTAAGAAAAAGTCTGCCTGAGAACTATTTTAAAAGTGCGCAAT
>JAGRNJ010000072.1 GCA_020440825.1 Leptospiraceae bacterium
TTGCATGTTATCGGTAACTGCGCCTCGCACCAGAATAGAACCCAGAAACATTACGTTCCCCGTATCGAGACCGACATCTCCAGGAATAGTCAGCAACTCTTCGATATTGATTCTGCCCTGTCTGAAGACGACCTGTCCGTTTTTTTCTGCCAGTAATTTTTTACCATCTTCTGAAAGTATGGTTCCTTTACCCGGTTTCAAATCCATGGGTTTACCGTCTTTAGCAGGCAAAACCCGATCGGTAATAGTGCGCCCTTCAATTCCATGTTTTGCGGGTATCAATTCTGCCAGAATCTGGCCCTGTACCACGTTTTCTACCAGATCTTTTGAGAGGAAGTCAATACGGCCATGATCATCTTCTTTGAATTCAACTTTTTTATCAATTTTTACTTTATAGTCAATATAGCCGTCGCTGCCGTATTTTGAAGGTTTACCCTCGGCAGCCAGAATCATTGTTCCGTATTTATCATCTTCCAGAGCCTTTTCAATTTCTTCGTCTTTAAAACCGAACTTGAGGCCTGACTTTTTTAATGCGCCAATTACATCCTGGGTTTGCAAATGTCTGCCACCCGGCCTTGGGGCAGAAATCGTAATATATGCTTTCATTTCATCTGCAGATATTTCGACCGACATGGTTGAATCGTTCTCGGGTTTCGGTACCCAATCGCCAATACGAACCGGTTCGCCAGTAGACTCTTTGACCGCCTTTTTCAACACAGAATCATCGAATTTTGGTATGCCCATTTTTTTGATACGGTCAATCATATCATTGACAGTTACAGATCTGCCGCTGCCTTTTGAAGGCAGTACCTTGACAAACACCCCGGTCTTATAAACCCGAACAATTCCTTTACCATTGACATTTGCCGCTTCAGATTCTGAGCTGCTCGAGCCACTGCTGGAACCATCGAGGGAAGTGTTGAGATCTTCAATGTCTGCAAACCTCTTGTCTTCTTCCATGATCGTGACTTTAACACGGTAAGGCATCCGCCCAAGTCCCATTAAACCGGGAGAACCTTTCTCGAGAATTTCATAGTCAAGCAGACTTATATCGCAGTTGAATTCGCCAGCACCGATTTCCAGAGCCTGCTGCAGTGAATCTGCCAGGACAATGAGTTCACTGAAGTTGGGACCTGCACTCTCGCGGTCCATATCTTCAAAGTCAAGACCCAGCAGGGCTTTTTTCAATCGAATCATACTCATTGTTTATTGTCCTGTGTACTGATTACAATATCGGATTCTTCTGCCAGTTTGGCCAGCATTTCTCGCCAGAATCGGTTGTGAATAAGTCTTATTCTGCGTGGTTCAACCAGAATTCGCAAGACAAGCTTTATATGTGCATTTTGAATATTTACAAATACGACAGGTTCATAGTGCGGGTACTGAATTGCATAACGGTCACTGGCATCCCGTAATTTGCGCTGCAGCATATCACTGCTTAAATTGAGATCCTGGGAAATATTGAGCAAGATTTCTTCGGCCTTGCGCCAGTTACTTTCAAGAGTCAGGTACAGTGGTATTTCTGTCCAGGAAAAAGCGAATTGCCCGGTGGCATTGATGACACTGTCAATGAAAATGCGATTATTGGGAACATGTATGATTCTGCCAGAGCTCAAAGGACCTTCAGATGAGGGCAGTACTTCAATAAGATTAATTTCAAACACTCGAATATCTATAACATCGCCGCAGATTTCGCCTATCTGTATACGATCACCAATATTAAAGGGACGCCGTATCGTTATGTAGATCCATCCGGCCAGGTTTTGAATAATTTCTTTTAGGACAATGAGAACCCCGGCACCAAAAATCCCGAGAAAGGTGGCTGCGCTGCGCAATGAGGGCAACCATACGGGAAATAACATTAGAACAATAATCAAATAAAAAACAAAACTTAAAGAACGCTGGAATCTTCGGCGCGCAAGATTGTCTTCTATATTTTTTTGAGCTATTTTAGAAATGAGTCGGCGCAGAAGGCCAACCGAGATTATTATGACGAGAGAAATAAGAATGCCCGGCACGACACCGGGCATTTGTTGAGATAGCAGTTTATTGACAAACCCGCTCCAGATGTTGGGCATGTTTATTCTTTGCCTTCTCCTTCTTTGGTCGCAGTAACGAGAGCGGCCATGTTACCATGTGGATGTTTATTTTCATACATCAACTGGTGGCAATCCCGAATTCCCTCAAAAGAATAAGTTTTCGACAGACAGGGGTCTACTTTCTTTTCTATTACGAGGTCATTGAAAGCTTTTGATTGCTCATCATTTGCAAAGTGTGATCCCTGCAGACGTTTCTGGTGCATCCAGTGGTATCGTAAATCGACTGTTGCATTGTAACCGGTTGTACCCGCACAAATGACGACCATACCACCGCGGTCTACGACATAGCAGGAAGTCGGTATGGTTGTTTCACCCGGATGCTCAAAGACAATTTTAGGATTTCGGCGTTCACCGATTGCTTCCCAAAGGGCTTTACCAAACACACGTACGCCTTTAAGCCACTTGTTATAACCTTCCGTATCTTTCCAGTGTGGCAGCATTCCCCAGTGATCAAAATCTTTACGATTCAAGACCCCGGCAGCACCTAATTTCTTGCAATAATCAATTTTTTCATTATCAGAAACGATTGCTATGGGAATACCACCCATCGCTTTTACGATCTGGATAGCCATACTGCCGAGCCCGCCGGCGCCACCCCAAATGAGTACAATGTCATCTTTTTCAACGATATGCTCAGAAAAGCCCATCAACATACGGTAGGCAGTTGCACCCACCAGCATGTATGCAGCAGCTTCTTCCCAGGTCAGGTGTTTGGGTTTGGGCAGCAACTGGTGTGCCTGAATTCGGGTGAACTGAGCAAAGCTGCCCCAATTGGTTTCATATCCCCAGATACGGTTTGTAGTATGTACGATCGGGTCAACTTTGCCAGAAACGATATCTGGATGATTCACGTCCCACATTCCGCAGTGGATAACCACTTTATCACCGACTTTTACATTTTTAACATTTGAGCCGATTTTGTAGACAATACCAGATGCATCTGAACCGCCAATATGCATATTTGTGGTGTCACCCTGGTCTTTACGGTGTACATCCACCATATTCAATGGAATACCGAGCGATGCCCATACGTTGTTATAGTTAATGCCGGCTGCCATTACGAGCACCAGTGCATCATCTGGGCCTATTTCGGGAACTTCTACAGTTTCGATCTGAAAAGCTTTTGCTGGTTCACCGAAGCGGTCTTCTCGAATTACCTGCGCATACATTTTTTTGGGAATTTCACCCAAAGGGGGTACTTCCCCGATTTCGTATAATTCTTTGGCCATGTTTTCTCCTTATTTTGTTAATCAATATTTCAAGAATGTTTTGTTGCAATAAAGAAACCAGACGCACCGTCAAGGAGGTTAACCTGAAAATCTACTCGGTTTCAGACAACGGGCTGACCTTTTGAACAATGTGTATTTTCTCTGGAACCGGGTTTGTTCAAAATAAATGTTTCAGGGTTAAAATATTGAAATCATTGACGATGACAATAGAATTTTAAGTTTCACATATGTTAAAAAAACTTGAGAAGGGAATCTGTCGGGCAGAGGTGGTTGGCGCGATGGCCATCGTGGTCATTATGCTTGGGGCTACGATCCTGCGTCTGATTTTGCGAAACTATGCAGAATCGTCAACGAGTTCCAGTTTGACAGAAACCATTACCCAGTTGATGCCACATGGGGTACTCTCGCTGGGTTTTCTGGGAGCTTCAATCGGTTTGAGCAGAGGGGAAGCAATCGCAATGGATTTACTGGCCCGCTGGTATCCCGCTCCGGTTCGAGCATTTATTGCGCGCTTAACCTCACTTACCGCTCTTATTATAATCTCGGTCTTTATCTATCTGGCGTTTGGCTATCGTGCAATGGATGACTCCTGGCCGGTGAGCACCATTCTCATTCCGGGGCTGGTCTTGATCGCCTTCAAGCTGGGTTTGCGTATCTATGACCCTCAGGGAGTTTCAGGCAATAATCAGGAAGCAGCTAATGAAAATTAAGAATATAATTCTAGGGTTGGCAATTGCAGGCGGATGTACACCGGCAAGTCCGGTTGACTGTCCCACTGGCATGTCACTTGCTTTTACCACAGACAATACAATCTATGTCTGCGATGACGATGAGTGGGATGACATTGCGCGCATGCCAGCAGGGTTGCAGTACCTGCCGGTAAATATTACCCGCGACACTTCAGATTCGGTCTATATTGCCACTCGAGGGGCAGGGTTGTATAAATTTGAGGTTAAATCTGAAAAGCTGAGCAGAGTTTCAGAATTGCAGAAAAGTCCGGTCTATTCCCAGACCACTGAAAGCCGACTTGTGTATGGGATAGATACGAACCAGCGATATATTGCTCACCGTCAATCATTACTGTTCTGGCCTCAGAACGGCAATGCCAAGCCGGTTGAAAGCAACTTTGGCCGAAACGATGTCATCAGTGCTGTACACAGCAATGATAAAAATGTCTACCTCGGTATCGGGGTAAACGGGCTGTATGTTGCTGAAAATTCCGGCTATGGAAAACCGTTACGGTTTCGTTCTCTCAATGCCGGTCTGCCCTACATTCCACATGACAAACGCATACGACTGATGCAGGAGATCAGTGCCCTCGATACTGATGAAGCGGAAAATGTCTGGGCCGGTATTTCACTCGAGACTGCAGTTTATAGGAAAGGAAAATCAGATTCACAGTTCCGGGAAGTGAATATTTCGAGTCTGCCCGATATTGCTCAGGACATCTATTCAATTTCTGCTCACAATGGGCAGTTCAAAGCCGCAGCCCGTTTGGGAGTTATAGAAGGAAACACTCAAGGGGGGGTATTCCGGCCATGGAGTGCCGTCATGCCCAAATTTCCGGAAAAGGCATTTTTCGTGTACTCTACCTCAAATGAAAAATCTGAAAAAAAGTTCACTTTGTCGGCCCAGGTTTCTTCACTGCCCATTTCTGCAGATAAAAAACAAAGATTAGAAGCAGCCAGTAACAAACGGCTCTTTTACACCTCTGCTCATAATTATTCCCGTCGCACGAAAGCAGTACAGGACATGATCAAACGCGGAGTATACAGCGGGATGGTACTCGATGTTAAAGACGATTCAGGCTATATTCGCTATGATTCGAAAGTTGAGCTTGCTCGACAAATCGGTGCTGTACGCCCGATGATCGACCTCAAAAAAATCGTCCAGTTTATGAACGAACAAAAAGCCTGGCTGGTGGTAAGGCTGGTCATTTTCAAAGACGCTCGTTTATACAATCACTCTGACTTCGCAATTCTCGATTCCCGTACCGGCCAGCCGTGGGTGGGTACACCGGGAGAACGCTGGGTAGACGCTTATAACCCCAGGGTCGCCGATGATTATATTGTTCCTCTGGTAAAAGAACTGCAGGAGTTGGGGGTACATGAAATACAGCTCGACTACATCCGTTTCCCATCGGATGGTGCCATTGGCAGAACCAGATTTCGACACCAGGTAGAGGGAATGTACTATTCCGAAGCTCTGGCATCTTTTCTCGCAAAAGTACGGGAAAGCACAACCTTACCTATTTCAGCAGACATTTATGGTTACCATGGTATTTACCGGGCATCGGGCAGCATAGGCCAGGAGTTCAGTTCCTATGCCCGCCACCTCGATATTATCTGTCCTATGCTGTACAGTTCCCATTTCGGTGACCTGTACCTTACAGACGGACCCCGGGATGAGCGCGCATTTCGATTATTGCGTCATTCTGCCCGCCGGTATCTGGCGATCGCAGACGAAAGAATTCTTATTCGGCCCTGGCTGCAGGCTTTTCCCATGAAAAATTCTATTTGGGGTTATGGACGTGATTATTTCCTCGCCCAGATTGAAGGTACTTCGATTGGGAAGAACTCGGGCTATACTTTCTGGGGCAGCTTCGATCATATGCGTACTGTCGAGAAGGTATTGCAAGAGTGAGATTTTTTGTTTTGACAGTCTTATAGAAGGTTGGTGTAAGTCCGTATGGTACAAGCTCAGTTCGGGCCTAGAATTACACGAGGGGTGAAGGTCCTGCTGCTCATCAATCTGGGAATCTTTTTCATTCAATTGGTCTCGAATTTTGCCCTGAATCAGGCCGGTATACGCCAATACAGCCAGTTTGTACAATTTTTTGCACTGTGGCCAGACCTGATTGTTGAACGCTTTTGGGCATGGCAATTGTTTACATACATGTTTTTGCATGGTGATTTCTTCCATATCTTATTCAATATGCTCGCCCTGTGGATGTTTGGTTCAGATCTAGAGTCTGAATGGGGTATGAAACGTTTTGTACAGTATTACTTATTGTGCGGTTTTGGCGCTGGTTTGTTTATTTTTCTGATCCCTATCCTTCTGAATCAGGCTACGGCCCCGACCTTAGGAGCTTCGGGGGCGATTTTTGGCATTTTACTAGCGTACGCAATATATTGGCCAGACAGAAAACTGCTGTTCATGTTTATTTTTCCGATCAAAGTAAAATACTTTGTACTCATTATTGGTTTTATATCATTATACCTTACCTTTGACCAGGGAGCCGCAGCCGAAATTTCTCATGTAGGCCATTTAGGCGGCCTGATTACCGGCTATCTGGTGCTCATTTCTGGTTTTGCGCGCAGCAGCGCGAACGTTACGGCAGCCCGCACTTTCAAGTCGACCTGGAACCCTGTTCATCGATTCAAGATGTACCGTCAGCGTAAACGCTGGCTCAAGCAGCAGAAAGAGCAGTTTGAAATGCTGCATATGGAAGAGAAGGTCGACTCTCTGCTCGATAAAATAAGCCGTGAGGGAATGCGCTCTTTATCTGCCAGTGAGCGAAAATTTTTAAAACTGGCATCAGAGAAAATGGGTGATAATAAAAAAGGATCATCCCATTTCAACAAGCCGGGTATGCCTCACTGATCATGAAACGATCTTTATATGCTGCCGCATATAGTCTGATACTATCAGGTTTACCGGCCTCTCTCTTTGCCGAGAAACTCGGGAACCGGTTTCTAGCGGGCGGTAATGTAACATATCTCTCGGTAGGTGAAAGCAATGCCAAATTCAACTCAGGGTTTTCAGGGGTTGGGGCAGGTATTGCCGGACAGTTTGAAATTTCTCAGCTGTGGATTGCCTCAGCATATGCCGATTTTATCAGTATGACCTCTCTGCAGTTCAATGGTTCTGATCTGGATATGACGTATCGATCCCAGTTTTTTTATCCCATTACTTTGCTGGGAGGGGTGCAGTATTCCTTTTTTAAGGCAGTACCCCTCAAACTCATGGCAATGACCGGGCTTACCATATTTATAGCAGATTCATTCAAGTTTCAGGGTCAATCTCAAAACAATAGTGCCTTTACGGATTTAATCATTCCCCTACAGCTCGCTGCCCGTTATGACTTTAAAAAATTCAGTCTCTGGTTTTCTCTCTCAACAGGCTGGAATTTAACGCCTGGAAACCCTTTGGATTATTCCCCATTTAAGGTTCTGAGTATTCATACCAGAATACATGCCGGTGCCTTAACCCGTTTGAATTTTTTATGAGAAGCAGTATATCCTGGAGCCGGGTCATTCTCTTGATTGTGACAATTGTCATGCTCATGTTCTTTTGGGAGAACCCGGTGATGATTCCACTCAAGGTGTTTGTGGTGTATCTGCATGAAATTTCCCATGCCCTGGCTGCTCTTATGACCGGCGGTGACGTATTGATGATTTCCATCCGCTGGAATGAATCTGGCTATATTCGCTCTGCCGGGGGTATTTTCCCGATCATATCGCTGGCCGGTTATCTGGGCAGCGTTCTGTGGGGCAGTACCATGCTGCATCTGGCAATGCGTGGCCGGGGTATGCGGGCAATTTCCATGCTGGTTGGTGCCACTCTATTGATATTCACCCTGATTCCAGATTCGGTACCGCTGCCGGGTGACGAACGGCTTACCAAAACGGTCGCCGGTCTTTTTTGGGGATGCACATTTGTAGCAACTGCCGCATTTTTTCCGAGAATAAATCATTTTCTTTTGTTTTTCATGGGCGGATTGACCTCCCTGTATTCAATCTATGATCTCGATGATTTTTTCGCGGGTAAAGTACTGGAAACCGATGCAGGCATTTTGGCTAAATATTTTCTGGGAGACAGTGCTTTGGTGATCGTGGTAGCCTATTTGATCGCAATTTTCGTGGCTGCACTCTCGATTGCAATTCTTTATCGAATTTTGAAAACTGCGCTAAGACATGAGGCGCCTTACGTCGATGATGAAGAAGAGCTTGAATTTCCCGAACAATATCCCGGGGAAGATCTGCCCGATATGCCGCCCGAAATGATACGCTGGCTGCACCAGGTTCGAGAATCCAGAGACAAAAAAAATGAAGAGTAATGATAAAAATGAAAAAGCCGAAGTCATAGACCAGATACGAAAAAAGTATCAAAATGCAGCATCGCAATTTGGTTCACGGTATTTTGATTTATTGTCTCTTGAAGAAAGAATAACCGCGTTCATTAAAAGCGGTATCTCAACCCTGACTTTTGTAAAGCAAGAGATGGAATTCTATGAACGTCTCAAAAAGATGGCAGAAGAAAAAAAACAAAAAGAAATTGATCGTGAAAATTTACATAAGCGTATGGAAGCGATCATGGATGAAAATAACGAAAGAATTAAACAGTACCCTGATTCGGCATTTGATCCGCGGGCTTCTTTTGAGATTCGTCACATGGCCGGTGCCATTGGTGAGCTTTTACCGTTGGTGCAATATTTTACCCGGCGATATCTGCATGGGCTGCAGGGCTGGAATGAACTGGACGCAGCCATTGCGGGGGTTGAAAAGTTTGAGGCGAGTGGTCCGGGTAAAATGTCGATCTGGCTGAAAGAGTATGTGCAAAATATAATACAGAACGAGGGCCGCAATATGGAACAGCTTGACCGCGAATATTTACAGTCAGCCGCTGTCGCTCTCAAGGGTTTACAGGGCCGATTAATTCACATGATCGATGAAGAATCTCCCCATGTTCGATCAGAAAGACTGAAAGAAGATCATACAGCACCGCGCATCTTCGCCAGTCGATTGCAGGGCTTAACGGTAGAAGCAGCTTTGCACAAACTCAGCGACTGGATTTCAGGAATTCTGCATGACTTCAGACTCGATGAACTTGCTGAATATGGGCATGCCCGTAAATCCTGACTCTAGAATACCAATCCGGTAAAAGGTTTTCCGGTTCAGTGCCTGCGAAAGACTGACCGCAGGTATGCGCAAGATTCAATTTTTTATCGCGTGGCGTTACTTGAAGGGTAAGGGCTCCGCCCTGCTCAGTATGAATGCGCGCCTGTCGTTTATCGGGGTATTCACCGGAGCCACTTTACTCGTTATTGTACTTTCGATTTTCAATGGTTTTCAGCGCCAACTCAAAATGTCAATTTTTGAGTTTGATCCGCATATTCGTCTCAGCAAAGACAGTATGGATGCTGTGGCAATCAAAGACTGGAAAATCTGGAAAAAAAAGTTATATGATGAACTATCCAGCGAAGTCGAAACAATCGAGGGTATCATACAGAGCCCGGCAATCTTGCGCCGCAAGAGTACAATTGAACATGTTTTTCTACGAGCAATAGAATTGCCTCTACAGAACAATTCTTATTATACGTTTCCCGAACATTTCCCCAAAATTGTCGAGCCCCAGGGCATGAATGCATTGCCCAAAGGGAATTCATGCCTGATCGGGGCAGAAATGGCAGTAAATCTGGGACTGAGGGTCGGAGACACTATTGAGCTGGTGGTCCCTCGCGGTCAGTTTTCACTGCAACTTGGGGTAACCCCGAGTCTTCGCCCATTTACAGTAGCTGGTTTTTTCAAAACCGGTCATTACCAGTATGACAGCAGAGTCGTTTTACTGGCACTTGATCAGGCACAAAACCTGTTTGCGATTGGTGACAGTGTGCAACAGCTGGCAGTGCGGGTGAAAGATACAAATCGACTGCGAGAGGTTCGTCAGAAATTTCTGGTGCATTGGCCCTATAGTGTGCGCACTCTCGAAGAAGAACAAAGAAATTTTTTTGCAGCTCTTCGACTTGAAAAAACGATCATGACAACCATTGTCTTTCTGTTTATCATCAGTGCAATGGTGGGAATAATTGTCGCAACTTACAATGTCGTTCGTTCGCACCGTAGAGATATTGGTATCTTGAAAGCACTGGGCATGTCAGATACAGGAATACTGCTTATTTTCACTATGACCGGTTTCATAATGGGTTCGCTGGGAGCAGTAACCGGCATTCTCACAGGCATTTTTGTAAGCCTAAAGCTTGAGAGTATTATAGGCTTTTTAGAATCTTCTATTAACACGATTGGTGCCTGGTATGCGCAGACATTTCAAGAAGGGGGAATCTGGTTTAAAGTGCAACTGATTCCTCGTGATGTTTATTATTTTGATCATCTGCCTATTCATATTGATCCGGCTTTTTTACATACGGTTGCAGCGGTAGCGATTTTGCTTTCGGGCATGGCATCCCTGATACCTGCCTGGAAGGCTTCTCAAATGGAGCCCGTGAAAATCATTCGGGGCGGGGGAGACTGAGATGTCCGTATGTCTGCAAACCAAAGATCTTGTAAAACGCTACCGGGATGGCGAACTCGATGTTGAGGTTCTGCGCGGGGTAAATTTGACAGTTGAAACCGGCGAATTTGTTTCGATTCGCGGGGTTTCGGGCGCGGGAAAAAGCACGTTGCTCAATTTACTCGGTGCTCTCGACACACCAGACTCGGGTGATATTATCGTAGATGGTATGAGTATACGTGAGTATCAAAGACGGGGTGAGCTGCACATCTACCGCAACGCCAAAACCGGTCTGATATTCCAGAATCATTATTTGATGCCCGATTTTTCTGTGATTGAAAATGTTATGATGCCGCTGCTCATTCGAGGTGAAAACGGAAAAAAAGCAAGAATTGCGGCCCAGGAAATGCTTGAACGTGTAGGCCTTGCTCATCGCACCACTCATTTTCCCGAACAAATATCGGGGGGAGAAAGCCAGCGCGTGGCGGTTGCCCGTGCGATGGTGCATAAACCACCGTTAATTCTTGCCGATGAGCCAACCGGAAATCTTGACTCAAAAAACCGGGGTCGGTTTATCGACCTGCTAGCCAGATTGCAGGGAGATTATCAGCTGACAGTGATCGTGGTTACCCATGAAGACGATCTGGCCAATGCTGCGCGTACCCAGTATTTGATGGCCGAAGGAAGTTTAGTTCAAACTCCTTGACTGTGCGTCTCAAAACCAAAAATTGCCGAATCTTATGAAAGAAGTCAAAATTTCAAAAGTCAATGATACCCGCTGTAAAGCGCATGTGACTTTTGATGCAGAATCAACCCAGAGTGTACAGAAAAACGCCTTGAATAAAATTCGCGCAAAAGCGAAAATTCCGGGCTTTCGGCAGGGTAAAGCTCCCGATGCATTGATCAAACAAAAGTATCCCGGGGATGTTTACCGCGAAACAATCAATTCTGCAGTTATGGACTCATTAACAGATATTGCAAAAGAATCTGAAAACGGCTTCTATTCTATTGTTCAGGTTGAAAAAGTAGATTTTGAGGGTCAAAGCGGAGTGCTTGATCTCGAATTTGATTTGCCGCCAATAGTGAAAATTAAAAAAATTAAAGATATTGTTATTAAAGAAAATATCCCTGAAATTCGAGAAGCAGATATCGACAAAGAAATCGATGAATATCGGCGCCGCGATGCAAAATTTGAAACCACTGAAGAGGCTCCTAAAGATGGTGATAATGTGATCGTAGATTATGAACTTTGGATCAACGACGCCCCATATGGTGAAGAAGTCAAAGACCGGCCGGTTCGCATTGGCAGTCGATTTTTTGACGAAGCACTCGAAGCAGAGCTGCTATCCCGGCCCGCAAAAAAAGGGGAAGAGTTTTCCCATGTCACAATGCGAAAAAACCAGGACGGTGGCGAAGATAAATACGAGACCTTTATCACCGTTAAAGAAGTGCAAAAAGCTATTCTGCCCGAAGTAACCGATGAATTTGCACAGAAACAAGATCCAGAATTCACAACTGTCGCGATAATGCGGGAAAAGATTAAACAGAATCTGGAGAAAAGATTTCAGCGCAGAAACCTTGCATTTGAAGCAGACAGTGCATTTCAAAAACTCTTACCCCAGGCTGAATACTTTTTCAGTGAAAGCTTTCTGGAAGACGAAGAAAAGTCCACTTTGCAGGGTCTGGGGTTAGAGCAGCTACCCGAAGAAAAGGCCCCTGAACTAAGAGAACTGGTGATTCAAAAGGCGAAAGGGCAGTATTTGAGCCGTCACTTGCACCAATTGGCCTTAAAAGAATCAGGTAAAACCCTCTCAGAAGAATTATCCTCATTTGTCGAGGCAGAAATCGGCAAAGAAGCTGCCGAAATTGCAGTAAGGCTGCTGCAGATTGCCCAGGAACAGGAAGAAAAACTCGACGGCTACAGCCGGCAGATACTCGATTCTTACCTGCACATGTTGACGGTAGAACTGCATATGCGATTCTTTCGTAAAGAAGGTCTGGTCAAGAAAGGGAAAAAACTCTCTTTCGAAGAACTTGAACAGCAGATAAAAAGCGCTAACGAACAAAAGCAGAAGTAAATCTGATTCCATGGCACCGTTAAGTTCTTGACGGTATGTTACTTAACGGATTGTTAGGCAAATGAGATACATTTGTCTGGGTGCGGTGTTGTTATCATTGAATTTCAATATGGCTTTTGCCGTACAAGACCGGCCGCAAGGGGTAAAAAATTCCTGGCAGACGTTGTCAGAAAAACTGGACCCTCTGGCAGATGTAGAGCAGATCGAAGTCGATAACATTCGCTTGCAGTCATACCGGGAACATCCCGGTTTATGGGTAAATGTAACTGCCGGGCAGTCGATTGCTGCAACCGCGGAGCGCTATGAAGCAGATCTCGATCTGGTTAGAAAACTGAATGGTTTAGGCGAATACCAGACAGGATTTCCCGCTGCCGAATGGTATTTTATCCCGTTTGGTGAATCATATCTAAAGTCACTTTCATCGGCCGGAGTTCCTTTGCGTCGTAAGATTAAAATGCAAAAGGGAGAATATCTGTGGCCCATTCAAGGCAGTCGAATCACAAGTAGAATTGGCAACCGCTGGGGCAGAGTCCATCCGGGAATTGACATCGCTGCCGGTATCGGTACAATTGTAGTTGCCGGGAACGATGGCGAGGTAATTACATCTGGCAGAGAAGGCGCCTATGGAATTTGTGTCATTTTGGGCCACGGCAACAATGTCTCTAGCCGCTATGCTCACCTTTCAGCTGCTTTCGTAAAACCGGGCGATAAAATCAAGAAAGGACAGATTGTGGGATTATCTGGCAATACGGGCCGTACCACGGGTCCGCATTTACATTTTGAGGTGCGTTCGAGCAATATCGTACTGGATCCTGAAATGTTTTTACCTTCCTTTGATGAATCACAGGAAAGTGCCATGCGCTTTGAAGAAGAATTGCGCAACACAAAATTTGATTGAGATTCTTGACAATTTAACAATAGGCGCTCAACAGAGCAAATCTGCTTTTGCAGATGTGCGCAATTTCTCTAAAAAAGTTCGCGGATGGACTTTTTCAGAGGATACCTAAAGAAATTAAAATTTTACGTTGTTCAAATTTTTTCCAGTGCACAAAGGTAAATACCAGGATAACTCTGATAAATTAAAAGTGTCATTGAGTTTTCCCTCGCAAAATTTACCCAGAAAGATTTATTCAGTCCGTTTGGGGCAGGGTCCAGGTCAATTACAGAAATCCGTCCACCATTGTTAAGAATACGGTGGGCTTCGCGAACAACATTGAGTGGTTCATTGACAAAGCCCAGTACCATTCTTAAAAAGACTGCATCTGCGATCGAGGTTGCCAGCGGGAGCGCTCCCGCCTCTGCCTGTATAGCAGTGGCAGTGGGGCTCTTTGCTTTCAAGACCCGCAGCCGATCTTCGGAAAGGTCAATGCCGATTACCTGTTCAAAACTCAGTTGCAACTGGGGTAACGAGGTTCCTTCGCCACAACCAATATCTACTGCCACCGGCTGTCTCGGGATACCGGCCCTGAAGAACTCTTCAGAATGTGGCAGGTCTGGCTGCATGGTTCGCCACTTTTTAAAATCATTGCCCTGCCAGGGCTGGTTTTTGCGGGAAATTAAGATCTGGCTGAGTCGGGCCAGATCAGACTGACGTTCCGGTAACTCAGAAAAGAAAACATCCATTTTATTCCACAGGGCTTTGAGCTCATCGGGTAATTCGGGGTTAATTCGAGTTGAGTACAGAGTCGAGGCTCCATTTTTTTCAAATGTCAGTACTTCTGCCTCTTTTAGAATTTTGAGATGGTGGGAAACATTCGATTGAGAAATCTGCAGAGCAGAAGATAGTTCATTTACTGTCAGTGGTGAAACCTTGGTTAAATGCAAAATTCGCAATCTGACGGGTTCGCCAATTGCCTTTAACAATCCCAAAGAGCTCAAAATTTCAAAACCTGAATTTATAGCCCAGAGATACCATGCGGTTGTGTGCGATGAGCTGCATATTGACACCGGGCAGTACCATGAGTCTGAAGGCACCACCCAAAATCAGCATTGCTACCAATCCGTCTCCTGTTGGGTCAAAGCCATGGGTATAAAATGTTTTAGCCCCTGTCCAAAGTAAAAAGGCATCTGTGCCCAGCATTGCAGTTACTGTGAGAAAAGACATTCCTTTACCAAATGGTGAATCAGAATTCATATACCAGTAACCAAATCCCGGTGATAGTAGAGTGAGTGCATTGGCCATGAAAATATTTTTTGAATCATAGCTCTTCTTAAAGGTTTCTAATTCGGCTGTCTGAGAAACAATATCTGTAATTGCATGACTCATACTGCCTTGAAACCACATAAAGGAAGACTCTGCGCGAATCAAGGAAGATGAATCTCCGAAAGGCCCGATAAAAATATCATAAGAATAGGGTGAGTACCAGGCACTGGTATACTTTACGCTGAAACCTGACGTGTTCTCTTCTGATATAGAATAATCTGCCTCAAGTCGGTTCAGGGCGCTTTCGAGAATTTGACGGGATTCTGCGACCGAACGACTGGGCAGTTCAATCACAGAATTCAGGGCAAAAACTTCACAAAAAGTTCCCACCAATGTCAATACTGTCAAATACCAGACTTTCATACCTCGACATGACATAATTTCTGCATGGCGTTGCAAGAACTAAAAAAATACAAGCAATGAGTTGAAAAAAAATAAAAAAAAATTGCCGATTTTTATTAAATTGATTAAAATAGCACTATAACAAAGAGAGTGCTAACAAAGAACACAGGTTAGTGCTAGAAAAGGAGGAGATATGAAACACATAGCAAATACTTTCTACAATGATTTTTGGGGAGATCTCAACCAGCTGCATGGCCGGCTGAATGATTTTTACCAGGTTGCTGGTGGCAAATCTTACTTTCCACCGGTAAATATTTACCGCCAAAGCGAGCAATTGGTTGTAGTTGCTGAGGTGCCGGGAGTGCATCCTGAAAATCTGGATATTTCCGTGTCAGGCAATGAATTGACAATCTCTGGAGAGAGAGCCCAGACAGAAGTGCAAACAGAGAATGCAAAATCTGCTGCAATTCGGCAGGAAAGGTTCACCGGAAAGTTTAAGAGAACATTTGAACTCCCGTTTGGTATTGAGAGTTCAAAAGTTGAAGCCAACGTAAAAGACGGAATCTTGACCCTTGTTTTGCCCCAGGCAGAAGCAGAGAAACCGCACAAAGTGGTAATTCGGGCAGAAAAATAATCGCACAAAGGAGGACACCTATGTTTAATGTAGCCAATAGAAAAGAACAAACTGAACAGAAAGAATCTTCGACCACTAAGAATCTACGTACAGTTACCCCTGTTGTAGACATTTTTGAAGATGAGAATGAATACAGAATCATAGCAGATTTTTCGGGAATTTCTGCAGATGATCTCGACGTTGCAGTAGAAAAAAATATACTCACCATTGAGGGTAAGTTTACAGGTTCAGCTCCTGAAAACAGTGAGGTAATCTATCGCGAGTTTTCAGAAAGCAGCTATAAAAGAAGCTTTCAACTGCACGATCATATTGCTGCTGATAAAATTGAAGCAACAATCGCTAATGGTCAGCTGAGCATAAAACTGCCCAAAACAGTGCCAGTAAAAACAAAAATACAGGTTAAAAAAGCAGAAGGGTAAAATTTCGTGCTTTGAATACAATTCAAGGGCTCTTTGGGAGCCCTTTTTTTTGTGCTATTGTTGGGAGTATACCACCTGCTAAAAATGTCTATACTGACTCATTCCAACGAGAATTAATCGACAAGCTGTAGTGCAAATTGATATATTACTCATATGTCTAAACTTGCTGAAACAGCTCCTTCTGCCTCACTCACCCGAAAAATTTACCTTGCTGCACCTCGTGGTTTTTGTGCCGGGGTAGACCGCGCCATTGAAATTGTGGAACGCGCTTTGCAGGTCTATGGAACTCCATTATATGTAAATCATGAGATAGTTCACAACTCTCATGTGGTTAACCAGCTGACCGAACGCGGTGTAGTTTTTGTCAATCAG
>JAGRNJ010000073.1 GCA_020440825.1 Leptospiraceae bacterium
TTGCGTACCGCCGGTTTTAATACATTAGATTTTTCCGGTTTTCTACCGGCGACCCTGCTGCTCATGACAATCTATATGTTCATTGGTGGCAGCTCAATTTCTACTGCCGGTGGTGTGAAAATCAATACGTTAGTTGCTGTTTTACTTTCTGTGAGAATGACCCTGCGCAATGACACAATGGTAAATATCGGCAAAAGACGAATTCCGTTTCAGGCAGTGAACAAAGCAACGACAATTCTTTTTTCAGCTTTTCTGGTCTTGCTCGCGGCGATTATTGGCCTGTGTATAACCGACTCTAAACTGGCTGCAGAGAATCTGTCTTTTATTATCTTTGAAGCTGTCTCTGCCCTTGGGACGGTAGGCTTATCCAGTGGTATTACACCCGAACTTTCTGATAGCGGGAAACTGATTCTGTGTATAGAAATGTTTGTCGGCCGGGTTGGCCCGCTGACTATGGCCATGCTGCTCACCAAACCTGAAAAGTTTGTTGACTATGACTTTCCCGATGAGGACTTTCTGGTAGGCTAGTATGTTCCCCTTAATCTTGTATTCATACCTTTCTCAGGAGCCCGCTAAATGAAGTTTTTCAGAAAATTACTGCTCAAAAGAAAAACTGCAAACTCAGATGAATTCAAGATTGCAGTGCTAGGCCTCGGTGTATTCGGCCAGGCAGTTACCCGTGCTCTGTTTGAAAATGATATTGAGGTTTTGGCCATTGATCGCGATCGGGATCTCGTAAACCGTTGCAAAGAGTTTTCAACCGAATCGGTAATTCTGGATGTTACGAACCAGGAAGGTCTGGCAAAGTTCAGTCTACAGGAATACAGTGCGGTTGTAGTAGCGATTGGCAATCAATTCGAAAACAGTTTTCTAGCCACTGCCTATCTGAAAGAAATCGGGGCCAAGTATGTGATTGCAAGAGCCACTTCTGAGATTAACCGAAAAATTCTGCACAAAATCGGTGCCGATGAAGTGATTTCGCCTGAAGAAGAGATAGGCCATGATCTCGGTTACCATCTTGCCAAGCGCAAGAATCTGCATGCAATTACGGTTCGCGGCAACTACTGTATTTCTGAAATCGAAGTACCTGCAAAACTTCTGGGTCAATCTTTGCCTGAACAGATATTTGAGCCACAGAATGACATTCAGGTCTTACTGGTGAATACAATTAATGAAGAGGGAGCCTTACACAGTATGCGGCCAAAGCGGGATACCATATTGAATCCCGATGACAAACTTTCAGTTTTTGGTGATTCTGAAAAAATCGACGAGTTTATTGAAGAATTTAGTTAATTGACGCCGCTCAAGAAACTGTTCGTTCTGCCTCTAGCACTCTCTGAATTCGAACGTGCAAAGGAGTACAATGTCATACCAGAAAAAAGAAGTCAAAACAATTTATTTTAATGAATTCAAGGCCACCCTGCCATCAATGCAAGGCAAAACTGTAGTTATCACAGGTACCACATCGGGAACTGGTAACGTAGCCGCTCATACGGTTGCCCATTTAGGCGCAAAAGTAATTCTGTTAAACCGAAAATCAGAGCGATCTGAAAAAGCATACCAGGAAATAAAATCAGCATTCCCTAAAGCAGAAATTGTGAATATAGAATGTGATCTGCAATCTTTCGCTTCGGTGAGAGAAGCAGCGAAAGCGGTCATCCGCACATGTCCAGAAGGTGTTAATGTGCTAACAAACAATGCCGGGGTAATGGCCTTAAAAGATGAAGCAACCAAAGATGGCTTTGATGTACAAATGCAGACAAACCACCTCTCTCATTTTTTATTGACCAAAGAATTATTTTCGTCTTTGACAAAAGCCGCAGACTCTGCTGGTGAGGCAAGAATTGTCAATCATTCGAGTATTGCCAGAATGAATCCCAAAAAAATCCTGCTGACAAAATATCTTGAGAAACGGGGCGGCAACCTGGGCGGCGACAGTGCGAGTATGCTGTTTGGCGGCGCGCGCTGGTTACGCTATAACCAGACCAAACTTGCCAACTGTGCCTTCACCGCAGCCTTGCACCATAAACTGCAAAATGCAGGTTCTAAAATCAAAGCTCTGGTTGCGCATCCCGGCTTATCAAATACGGGTCTGCAGGTAACCACAGTCAAAGACGGGGGGATGGGAGGCTTCTTTACTGACCTGTTCATGGGATTTGGGCAAAGTCCCGAAGACGGCACGATGGGCCTTTTGAGCTGTATGTGTAAAAGCGATGCTCAATCGGGAGAATTTTACGGACCCGGCAAAGGTGTAATGGCTATGAAAGGTAAGGCTATAGCTTTTGGTCTCGAGCCATTCTATGATAATGAAGAAACCCGTTCTATGCTATGGCAGAAAAGCTGTGAAGCAATTGGCGAAGATTTTAATATTTAATAACGTTTATGCAGGCAGCAGTCTTTCACTCATACGGTGAACCCGAGAACATTACGATAGAAGAAGTTCCTATCCCTGAACCAAAAGCAACCCAGATTCGAATTCGGGTGATTGCCTCAGCGATTCACTCAGCAGATATTCGAATTCGTAAGGCAGACCCTTTTTTAGTTCGCTTTGCCTTTGGTCTTTTTAAACCCCGCACAGGCAGATTGGGCATTGTCTATTCAGGGGTTGTTGAAAAATGCCCCGAGCAGGTCACTGTTTTCAAAGAAGGAGACAATGTATTTGGCCTCTGTGATTTTAGTCCTGGTGCTCATGCCGAATATATCTGTGTACCTGAAAACTCGGCAATTGCCCGAAAGCCAGAAAATTTGTCCCATGCTGAAACCGTATCCTTACCTTTTGGCTTTCATACAGCTTTACATTTTTTCAAAAAAATAGACGTACAGAGTCATAAGACAATTCTGATAATAGGCGCAGCAGGGAATGTAGGCATTGCAGCAGTGCAACTGGCCCGTTACCACGGGTTGCATATAACCACTGTAAGCGCACTGCATGCACAAAGTAAGTTGAGACAACTCGGGGCCGAAAAGACTTTGACAGTCACAGAATTTAAAGAACGATCTGAATTTGAAATTTACGATATTGTCTTGGATACAAGCGACAAGTATGCCTATTCAGACCTTGTCAAAATGACCCGGGCAGACGGAACACTCATTCTCGTAGCTGGAATAATTTCGGCATTATTGCTGGCCATTTGGCATAAGTTTCGACGAAAGGTGACCATTCTGGCAGGCCCGGCAAGTGCGGCTGCTCAAGATATTGACTTCATTCGCGAATTGGCTGAAACAGGGCAGATTAAACCGGATGTATATCGAACATTCTCATTAAGAGAAATTGTCAATGCACATAAACTGGCTGAAAGCAGCAACAAACTGGGTGTTGTTGTAATCGAAATTTAGAGGCGATTTTTCTGTTGGCAGAGGTTACTCAGGTGGAGGCGGCTCTTCTGATAAGTGGTAGAGTATAAACACGATTTTATTGTGTATCTTTTTTGTTTGACAATATATCTATTAGATACATCTGCATGATATATGCTGCGTTTACTGATAACATTGACTGGCGTGGCAGTGGCCGGTGCCTGTTTACTGCTCTTGCCTAAATTGCACGTTGTAGAGCAGATAGCAGAGTTATCCCTCCGTCTTGTTACTGCACAGCTCTTCTTTTGGATCGTCACCATCATTCTACTAATGGCCAGTTTTATTTTTTCTCGCCAAGCCTTCTTGAAATATATTCGATTGAATCAATTCTCAGGGGCAGTACAGCCTGTACGATGGGCAGGAATAAAGGCTAATGAAAATTGGAGAACCATGGGCTGGCAGTCGGGTTTTTTCATTGCGGCCATCACTTTGACAGTTGTCTATATTCAGAATCCATTTTCTCTTGATCGATTTCACCAGATCTTGTCATTGCTGCCAGTTATTTTTCTTCTGGCAGCATCAAACTCACTGGTCGAAGAATTGATCTTTCGTTTGACAATCGTCGCAAATCTGGAAACAACCGAATATAAAACCCGGGCTCCTCTGCTCTCAGGAATAATATTCGGCGGGGCCCATTATTTCGGGGCGCCGGGCGGATTGCCAGGTGTACTTATGGCTGGCTTTTTGGGCTGGTTTTTGGCAAAATCGATGCAGGAAACCTGTGGAATGTTCTGGGCATGGACTATTCACTTTATTTTAGATGTTATAATCTTCAGTATTTTGTTGTTGAATTAAGAAAATTTATGGTTTTTACAGCATCATTATTTTCGGCCCTGTTGTATTCATTGATTATAATGTTTCAACTGTGCCTTGTAGCGGGCAAGCAATGGGGCCATCTAGCATGGGGTGGGCTTCACAAAGGGAAATTGCCAAAAAAATTACGAATTGCCAGTGCATTGTCTCGAAGCAAGCCCGAAAGATATTTATGGACCCCTGTGGCTTTTGCAATAGCTGTATTCAATGCATTGATTTTAGTTTATTTTAATTTCGAGTAACAATAAAAAGGAGAATAAAATGCTAAAGTACGTTTTAAGTATTTTCGTAGCGACAATCTGGATATCGTTTTCTGAATTTTTCAGAAATGAGTTTCTCTTGAAGTCTTATTGGGTAAACCATTATTCGAGTATGGGTCTGGTGTTCCCTTCTGAACCGGTTAACGGTATGATTTGGGGTATCTGGTCACTGGTTTTTGCAGTCACCATTTTCTGGGTTTCGAGAAAATTTGATTTTAAGAATACTATAGCATTATGCTGGGTTTTTGGTTTTGTGCTTATGTGGCTGGTGACTGGCAATATGGGAGTCTTGCCCTACAAGATACTTTTTTTTGCTGTACCTGCCAGTCTTTTAGAAGTTGGCGTTGCAAATTATTTAATATTCAAAATAAGCGGTTTGCAAGATTCTCAGCGGAAATAAAAGATAGTTTAGCTATATGATTAAAAAACTTCATTATTTTTCAGGACTTACAATATCAATTTTCGTAGCACTTCACTTGTTTAACCACGCGTTCAGTATAGCTGGTGCTGAGAAACATATTGAAATGATGTCTACTTTATGATATTTCTATCGCAATATTTTTATCGAAATCCTGCTACTAGTGGCAATTGCAACACAGATTGTCACAGGACTGAGATTGTTTATAATGAAAAGAAAAATTGTTAGTACTGTGTTTGACAAATTGCAAATCTGGAGCGGGCTTTACCTGGCAATATTTTTCTTAATTCATCTTAGTGCTGTTCTAGCCGGAAGAATAATTTTGAAATTAGACACGAACTTTTACTTTGGTGTGGCTGGCTTAAATGCATTCCCTTTCAATCTCTTTTTTATTCCTTACTACACCCTCGCAATTCTCTCATTTTTTGCACATATTGCAGCATTGCACAATCGTAAAATGAGTCTTAAAATTCTAGGGCTGACCCCCCAAATGCAATCGATTGTAATTTTTTTGTTTGGCTTTCTTTTTTCCATTTTTATTCTTTTTGGATTAACCAATGAATTTACCGGTGTACAGATACCTGCAGAATATAAAGTCTTAATCGGTAATTGAAGTCAAGAAACAGAATTACAGATAACAGATTCAATAATTTAAGGAGAAACCATGAAAAAAATTTTAGTTATTCAAGGACACCCGAACCCGAAGTCACTATGCGCGCACCTTGCTGAAACGTATCAAGCCAAAGCAAAACAAAGCGGCTATGAAATACAACAATTGAATTTGCCCGAGCTCAAGTTTGATCTAAGCTTGCACCTGGGATACACAGACCAGCAAAAACTGGAACCTGACTTGGTAACCGCTCAACAGGCAATTCTTTGGGCAGATCACCTGGTCTTTGTTTTTCCCAATTGGTGGACATCTATGCCGGCCCTTCTCAAGGGGTTTATTGATCGGGTATTTTTACCGGGTTTTGCTTTTCAATACCAGGAGAAGTCTCCGCTACCCAAAAAGCTTTTGAAAAACAAAAGTGCACGTCTCATAATTACAATGGATTCGCCCGCCTGGTATTACAATTACTTGATGAAAGCTCCCGGGGTAAATCTGCTGAAACGCGGAACCCTTGAATTCTGTGGTATAAAACCCGTGAAGGTTACCACCCTTGGTCCTGTTCGAAAAGCTCCTGTTGAAAAACTGAATAAGTTTATTGAAAAAGTAAAGCACCTGGGAACATCAGGAAGTTGATTTGAAAGAAAAACAGAAACCGGCTCGTAAATCAAAGAGTAAAACCCGCTTTGCAATTCTGGGCATTCTATCACAAAAAGAGTGCAGCGGGTATGAAATGAAAAAATTCATAGAAAACAGTATTGGTTTCTTCTGGCAGGAGAGCTTTGGTCAAATTTACCCGACTCTAAAAATTCTGGAGTCTGAGGGAAAAATTAAAACAATAGAAGATAATGCAGGCGACAAAACCCGACTCATTCACAAGATTACAAAATCTGGCCGTGCAGAATTGAAAGCATGGCTAACAATACAGCCTGAGCCCGAAGTAATTCGAAATGAACTTCTCTTGAAGCTATTCTTTGGCAGTGAAGCTCAAGAAAATGATATTCTTAATCACCTTAAATCAGAGCGGGAAAAGGCTCTCAAGGTGTTTGGCAAGTACCAGAATATTGATTCTTCGTTAAAATCGGTGAATCCAGAAAATATAAACAAAAAGTTCTGGCAAATCACTCTCTCTTACGGTGTACACGCTGCAAGAGCTGAACTAAAGTGGCTTGACGAAACTATTTCTATTCTTGAAAGAGAATTGACTAAATCAGACTGAGTTGTTCATCGACATATGAAAACCAATTTATGGTGGGTAATATCAATAGTATCTTTTTTAGTCGCTTCTGCAATCAGCTTTAAAATGTATCGCGATATTGGCGAAGATAAATCTTCGACAGCTGCAATCGGTTATCTGGTGATACCTTTTGTTTTCATTTTTGTAGTAATTGCAAGTGCGGTCTTTTTATGGGCAGCTAACAATATAGTTCTCGTGGTGCGAAGCCTGCAACCCTGGTCTCAATTCTCTTCAATTCTTTCATTTGTCATAGTGACTGTATATCTCATCGGTTTCGCAGTAATCTACGATATTCATCGAGGCTCTAAACCTGAGCAATCTACTGACTCTCTCAAAGCGCTGTATGAGCGATATAAGAATGTTCCGCTTTTAAGATCTCTAGCCCTTGGTTCAATTGTTTCAAATGAAAACGCCCCCACTGATCTATTGGAGCGTGAAGTAAAAAACTCAAATTACCAGGCATCTCAAAACCCGGGACTGCCAGCAGACCTGATTGAAAAACTGATTGTTGAAATTCCCGGCGAGAACTGGGGCATTCTTTGCAACTTAGCAGGGCATAAAAATTTAAATGAAAATTCAGTAACGTTACTGCTCGATAAAGCAAATAGCAAATTTGAGACTGAAGAAGACCGAAAATCATATAAAGACTGTGTTCTGGGGCAGTTACGGTTTCAAGAAGTAACTCCAGAAAAAATCAAAAAGATGCTCGAAAAGCAACTTGGTTATTGAATGGGTACAATACTTGAAATAAATTGACGTTGTACTCGGTTAGTCCTGGTTTAATTTTTTTCTTAGGATACCTCTGAAAGAGTCCCTCCATGCACTTTTCCAGAGGTAATTCCGCACTAAACGCGCGGGAAAACATCCATGTTTTCAGGAATATCTTCAAAACTTTCAGTTTTTCAGAGATTCCTTATAAAGATTCGACGATGCAGGTATGGAATTCCCAGCGCTAAACCAATTGCTGCAGGCCAGAAACCCAGAAACTCTTTCTGTACATCTGTAATGATTCTTTCAAAAAAATCTGTGTCTGCATTTCCCGAATCCAGGGCAATGACATCGAAAATTGCCCAAAGAAGAGTCGAGACAGAAATAATCAATAATAAACTGACCATTTTCAACAATAATGGAAATTTCAGAAATACTGTTATTTGGTGAAACAGAATATAAATTGTAAGCCAGACAGCAGCCGGTACAGAAATTAAAAAAACAGTGACAATTGATACATATATTGCGAAACCTAAATCTCGTAATAACAGATAATATAAACCCTGGATCAAACCCGCAATGAATAGCGAGAAGACCCAGATCTTGAAAAAGGGAATAAAGGTTGTAAAATAATTATTTTTCAAGAATGGCTTTCAGTTTTGACAACCCTGAATCAAAATCTTTGCCCAACATTGCATCAAAATCCATAAACAACAGCATCAGGTTCATCGGGTAAGGCATTTTACCGTTAAAACCCCAGGTCACCACAGTTGAATTATCACTGGTTGCTTCTGTGGTAAAATAAGCCTGTTCCGTTGATTCAAAAGGCTTAAGGAATCTCAATTCATAATCGATTCTTTCATTCTCGGTTATTTTTTTAATCTCTTGTTCACCTTTACCCACTTCTTCATTGGTACTGTCCCAGGCACTGACAAAACCTATTGTCCCGTCTGTGCCACGAAATTCTTTTTTCATATTGGGATCGCGGGCAGCCCAAACGCTGAAGTTATCCTGATTTTTTAAAAATTTGAGATATGAAAATACTTCTGTATGTGGTTTATTAATTTCGATTTGTCTCTGTACAGAATATTCTTTTTTTGCTACCCCTGCTAAAATCGCCACACCTGCAATCAATACCGCAATAACTAAAAATACTTTTTTTAATGCTTTCATTGAAACCTCTCTTTGTGAAGTAAATTAAAGAAATTTGTCTTTATTCTTTTCCTACACTTATTTTTCTGAAAAATGATTGTCAAATCTTTTTCAAAATTCTTTGATCAGATTTCAAAATGACTTTTTCTGAAAAATTGCATTAACCAGATTGATTTTCAACTCAATGAGCCGATTGCGCTTCGACAACAACCGGAGCGCGCATGTTTGCTGCCAGGCCACTACTTTGCAGAAAGAAAAGTACTATGATGAAACCTAACGACCATTGCACGCGCTTTGAACTCACGGTTGATGCAAGATCTGTCTATTTTTACGGCAAGTTTTTTTCACAAATCAGCTGTATAAGGAGCCAAAAAAATCTCAGTAAGAGAACAATTTTTTGGGGTTGAACGACTATACCTCTTAAAAGTCTTAACCAAATGCAACTTACGAATAAAACTATTGAGCAGTCTGCTTTACAAAAATATAATTCGAAAGGGGAGAATTAAAATTTGACTACCATTCGACTCATTCTCGGTGATCAGCTGAACCTTAACCACTCCTGGTTTCAAGAGCTGAAGCCCAATGTTCATTACCTCATGATCGAATCCCGTGAAGAGACCGATTATGTTCGCCACCACATTCAGAAAATAGCGGCTTTTTTTCTGGCGATGCGAGAGTTCGCCTCGCAATTAACAGCACTGGGCCATTCAGTCATTTACCTGACAATCGACAACCCCCAAAACAAAAAGATTCTCGAAGAAAATCTATCTATGATTCTTCGGCAAAGAAAGGCCGAACGGTTTGAATATCAACTGCCCGATGAATTCCGGCTTGATCAGAAGCTATCAAAATTCTGTGAGAGTCTTACAATCGCGTGGCAGGCAACTGATAGCGAACACTTTTTTTCCAGCCGCAATGATTTTGCTGAATTTTTCTCTGGTAAAAAGAATTATATTATGGAAAACTTTTACCGTCATATGCGGCGCAGATTCAATATACTTATGTCAGGCGACCAGCCCGAAGGCGGTCAATGGAATTTTGACAAAGCCAATCGTCAAAGTTATGACCAGAAAGTTGCGCTGCCTGAGGCACTGAACTTCGATAATAATGTAAGTGAAATTCTTCGACAGATTCGAGAATCTGAGATTTCGACAATCGGTAACATTGACGGAGAGACTATTCCTTTTCCTGTTACCCGTGACCAGAGTTTGCAACTATTATCCTATTTCTGCGAAAATCTACTGCCCTGGTTTGGTACATACCAGGATGCAATGCTGCAACATCATCCAACCCTGTTCCATTCAAGATTATCCTTTGCACTTAATGTGAAACTGATCTCTGCCCCTGAGGTAATCGAAGCGGCCATTGCTGTTTTTCGCAAGCAACAAACAAAAGGCACAACAAAACAGAACCAGGCCGGGACAATCTCTATTGAACAAATTGAAGGTTTTATGCGACAGATCCTGGGGTGGAGGGAGTTCATGCGCGGTCTTTACTGGGCCCAAATGCCGTCGTATAAAAAATTGAATTTTTTCGAACACGATCACCCCCTGCCTTCATGGTACTGGGATGCACAAACAGATATGAACTGTATTCGCACTGCGATTTCACAATCGTTGAACACTGCCTATGCCCATCATATTCAACGTCTAATGATCACCGGTAATTTTGCCCTGCTCACAGGAATACACCCCGATGAGGTAGATGCCTGGTATCTGGGCATCTACATTGATGCCATCGAATGGGTAGAAATTACCAATACTCGGGGCATGAGCCAGTATGCCGACGGGGGGATGGCTGCCACCAAACCCTATGTTTCATCGGCTAATTATATTCATAAAATGTCTGACTACTGCCGCAGCTGTAGATATGATTACCGTAAAAAAACCGGTAACGCTGCCTGCCCTTTTAATTCACTCTACTGGTATTTCTTTGCAAAAAATCAAGATCGTTTAAAAGGCAATCCCAGATTGAACCGAGTGTATCATACTCTCGATAAACTAGAAAATCGGGAAGTTATTTTTCACCAGGCAGAACAATATTTGCAGAATCTCGAAAATCTGTGAGGGTAGGCCCCGGGGGCAGCGAGAATCAGGAAAATCGCAGATTTTACTGAGTCGAGCGGGGGGGCCCGTGCCCCCGCATTTTTTTAAAAAAATGCTAAAGTTTAAAATGCAACTCCGATGCATGTTTTATAAAAAAAATAAAAAAATCCTCAAGGATTTTTCTCTCCTCCCGACAATGTTAGAAGAGAACCGGTGACAAAGACGCCGGGCAACCGGCTTAAAAATCACCGGACGCAAGGATGCGGTTCGGTACGCCGAACAAAGGTTTCAAGGAGGAAACACAAATGATCATCAACCACAATATGTCTGCCATCAATACACACCGTGTATTGAAATTCCAAAACTGGTACATGGACAAAGATATGGAAAAGCTCTCCAGCGGTATGCGTATCAATCGCGCCGGGGATGATGCATCTGGTCTTGCTGTATCAGAAAAAATGAGAACTCAGGTTCACGGTCTGCGTAGAGCAGAGCAGAATACAGAAGACGGTATGAGCTTCATTCAGACAGCAGAAGGCTATCTGGGAGAAACTCAGGAAATCGTTCAACGTATTCGTGTACTTGCAGTTCAGGCTGCCAACGGTATCTATACTGAAGAAGACCGCCAGCAGATCCAGATCGAAATTTCAGAACTCATTGACGAAATCGATCGTATCGCTTCACAGGCTGAGTTCAACAAAATGAAAATGTTGACTGGTTCGTTTGCTCGTTTGAACCCGACTGCTTCTATGTGGTTCCACATGGGCGCAAACATGCACCAGAGAGAGCGTGTGTACATTGAAACAATGACCACTGCCGGCCTGAAGCTGCGTAACCCAACAGTATTGACCTTCGTGTCAATCTCAACTGCTGCGAAAGCAAATGCGGTAATCGGTCTGGCCGACGAAGCATTGCGCTTGATATCAAAACAACGTGCTGACCTGGGCGCTTATTACAACCGCCTTGAGCATGCTGCAAAAGGCTTAATGAATGCATACGAAAACATTCAGGCAGCCGAGTCAAGAATTCGGGATACAGATATGGCAGAAACCATGTCGAGTTTTACCCGGTACCAAATTCTTACTCAAGCGGGCACTGCGATGTTGGCACAAGCGAACCAGAGACCACAAGGTATTCTGCAGCTGTTACGATAAGCAGGTTCTCGATAGATTACTCTTACGGTTTGGCCGCATAGAGTATCTGGCAGCTAAGATCATAGCTGCCCTCTGGCAAACCGGTCGTCGACGACGGCCGTCAGCCAGAGATCTTAAAAGTAAAAATAAAATCGCCGTACCACTCTGGGTCTTCAGCCAGGTTTTCTTGCACAGGAAAGCTCTGGTTGAAGGCCTTTATTTTTATATAGCAGTCATATTTTTTTATAAGAGTTTGAAAAGGGGGGTCGGTACCCCCCACCCCTCGACTCTGAAAAATCTGCGATTTTTCTTCGTTCTCGAGGCCCCCCGGTGGCAAAGCGCAAAGTTTGGGCCAGCCAGAGTATGAAATAACTTTAAGACCTCATCGAGAAAAATTTCATTTTTCAGTAATAATCAGATAGTACAGATTAACTATTTGATTTTATCACTGTTGTGGAATTCCACAACAGTGATTCGTAACACTCTGAAATTAATAAGTATCTTAGCCGACTCTTGACAGAAACTTTGATGATATTGATCTTAATTATTATAGCTAATACAGTGATATGCATGCCCACGGCCAT
The DNA here is from genome assembly GCA_020440825.1 of Leptospiraceae bacterium. Lineage (GTDB taxonomy): Bacteria > Spirochaetota > Leptospiria > Turneriellales > Turneriellaceae > JAGRNJ01. The sequence continues at coordinate 12,312 of JAGRNJ010000073.1, forward strand.
TTGTAACTTCTTCTTTTTGCCAAATCCCGGTTGTGTTTGCTGCATATTTAATTTTTGAGTTGTTCTTATCAGTATAGACTACATGCACCATATCAGCACTGTCAATACTCACAGATGTTACCGTATTATCCTGGGCTTTTACTATTGATGTATCTAAAATTTCTTCAAACCAAATACCCGATTTATTTGTTGTATACACTAGGGTATCACTATCCGTTGCTAGATATACAACATGCACCTTTAGATTAGAATCAATTGCAATTGCAAGATTTTCAGGTTTACTTGCAGATTTGATGACTTCACTCTGAAAACTCGTTTTGCCATATCTGTAGACAAGGTCATTACCAACCCGATGTGCAATATGTATTAAATCGTTAGAATCTATAACTGCCGCCATTTCAAGTTCAGAGGCAGCAATTGTTGTAGTATTAAAATTTCCTGTAGTGCCCTTAAAAAGCGTCATATTCGAGCCTGTTTTTGTTACTATATTAACATCATTGTTTGAATCAACAGCTATAAATGTCAGGTATTGAAAATTCGAAGTCCCTAGCTCTTCTTTTTGCCAGCTACCACTTTGATTACTCGCAAAATAAATTTTACCATTCACAGCACTTTGAGCAGTAGCCACGAGTGTACCGGTAGGAGTAATAAAAATAGAAGGATGCCAACCTTCAGAATCAAAAATCGTTTCGTTTGTCCAGCTTCCGCTACTATTCGTACTCAGGTAAGTGTTAACATCCCCTTCGGTATGGGCAATATATACTTTGTCATTTTCTTTGCAGATAATATGCGTTCCATAACCATCCACTGGATTTTTCTGTAAATCAGTGGTACTCCAAGTTCCAAAACGACCTTTCGCATACATAAGCCCGTAGCCTGTACTTGGCTGGTATGAGATATGCACAGTTAACCCAGGCTCTGTTTCTGTTGAGCCGGGACTTGTTATTTGTGATGTAGTTGTGCCATTATTACCCTCTGTTGTTTGCTCACAGTTAATTAAGAGAATGGGCAGAATTAAGTTGGTTATAACAAAGAGAAATAACCGCATATTTGATTTGATATTATGGTGATTCTCTTTACTCATAAAAGCTGATTGATTAAATCTCACAAACAACATCGCTTTATCAAGGTAAGATAATCCGCAAAGACATTAAGTCAAGCTCAAAATTTGCATATTTATCCTTTTTAGAACTATAGCTTGATTTTTTCTGTCAAAATAGATCCACCACTATCCTAAATTCTAGAGACGAAGTTGCATAGAAAGATTCGATGCAAACAAAACTTTCATTATTTTAATAAGATTCCGGAACTCCCATCAAAGATTCTTCATTCGTGATTCTATCAATTTCTTGAGATCTTCAGGAGGGTTAATCTCTTGCCCTTCTTCGGTTTTTCCATGTGAATAAACTTTGTATTCTTTTTCCGTTTTACTGCTGCCCTCTCTGCATTGTATATTTTCTGCAGAGTCACCCAGGCAGTCCTGATCACTGCAGCCGGTATCAACTGAGAGATAAAGTTTGTATTGCTCGCTACTTTCAAGATGAAATGCAGTCAATGTTTCCCCAAAATGAGCACTGCAACCGTCGCCCTCTCCCATTTCAAAGCCGAATAGTGCATAACCTGAATCAACTTTTTTGAATTTTCCCCATGATTCAGTTTCTGCGTCCGTTAAAATTTTTCCCGTTTGTTCAATAAAGTTTACACAACTTGAAAAACCATAGCCATTGCAATCTTCTTCAGTAACCGAGATGCTGACAATACGGATGCCATTCTGCTCATAGGAGCCAATAATTTTGGGAGACGGGCTCTCAGTGCCAAGTATAGGCCGGTAGAGAGATGGTTTGAAACTCGAAGGCGAAATATTCGCCAGTGCCGCAGATTTTTTTAGCCACTGCGGTACCTCTTTTTTAGTCTGCTCAACCGGTAAATCTGGTTTTGGGGCAGTTTCTGGTTCTTTCTTACAGCCCGACAAAGCCAGAACAGTTAAACAGGATAAGATTATAAAGCCTTTAATTTTCATTTCACCAGATTTCAAATAAAACGGAAGATAACAAGAAAATTTTAGATCGCGGGATATTATAAAAAGGAAAGATGCCTAGCGTCGTTTACTGGATTTGATTCAAAAACTGAACGGTTTATCCTAAAGAGAATTAAAGACAGCGGGCTGGCAGTTCGCTAGAGTTAGGGATGAGAATAGCACAGTAGCAAGGTGTTGTCTAGCCCACTTCCCCGGACGATATCTGCCTTACGTGTACCATTCTCGCTACAGAGCTACCACGATGCATTCGCCAACCTTGAATCACATATAGTAAAATCTTAAAATTACGATGCTAAATGAAAAGCGTGAATACTCTCTTAATCACCAATAATATTTTCAAAACTGTGAAATTTAGTTTTATTCGCTGACTGGTTTCTCTCGAATCCTTCGATCACCTCACGATCAACGAGATCTTCATAAGTATCCATTATACTTTTTTTAATCAAAGCTGACTGATCAATTTCTAACTCTGTCGATAACTTTTTCAAAATTTTTAATTCTTTGTCGTTAAGTCTTACTGATATTACTGCCATTTTTTGTATACCTCATCACGTCTCGCTATTGAAATCACAAAATAGTTCAGATGCTCAATATAAAAGATTGCCCGATATTTTCCCTTTCTTAATCTGAAATATGTTCGTTCTTCATCAGAGTCATTTCTCAAAGTTTTTATATCAAATATACTAAAGTCATTTGTGAGTTCCAGTGCCTGGAATGCATGATGAAACTGCTCAAAAACACGCCTGGTCAGCTTACCTTTAGAGTAAGCCTTTTATACAGCATCTTTATGATGAATCAATATTTGAAATGTACTGCAAAGATATCCAATTGTCAAGAAGAATTAGCGTAGGTCCAGGCTAGCCCGGTCCCCTCATAATGACTGCCAAGATTATCGGGCTATCTGCGAAAGAAGTGCGGGGTAGATTGACCCACGATTAAGCAAAGGGTTTGCTTCTCATAGCCCCGGGTTTTCTTGCCCTGAGACCGTCGTCGGTCTCTAGCTTCGAGTGCGAAGCTGAAGGGAACCCGGAGCTAACAGAATGACATCACTCTTTCAGGGGCAATTCGTCATTTCTTTCGAAATTGTATTTATTCCTATTGCATCTGAAAACAACAGCTTCGTAACCTGGTGTATATAAACTTGCTTAAAAGTTTTATATGTAACTGTAACTTAATTGCAAAAAATAGTTGATGGCCCAGAAACTTTTGAATTATAAATACTACATGTCAGAAGTTAAAGAGAAGTTGATTGAACTGATAAAAGTGCAGCCTGAAGATGCCAATGCAGAAGAAATCTTGAAAGAAATAGCTTTCTCAAATATGGTTGATCGCGGTATTCAAGATTCCTTGCAAAGCAACACCATTTCAAATCAAAAAATGGAGAAGCGTATTCGAAGTAAATGGAAATAAGGTGGACAGAAGAAGCAAGCAAAAATCTTGAAAGTATTTATCTTTATATTCATAATGAAAATGAAAATGCTGCAAACAAAACCATTGCCGGCATCTTTGAACGAATTCAAATTTTGAAACAGTTTCTCAATATTGGGCACGTATATGCAAATAGACACAACTATGAAATCAGAATATTGATCTATGGACATTATAAAATTGCTTACCACATATTTGACACTGAGTTTGTAGAAATTCTTGGTATTTTTCATGGAGCCATGAATCTTGAAGACCACTTAACCGAGTAAATCGAGATAAAACTTTTTAAAATTTTACTTGTCCTGAGTCCCCGACAGTGTCCAATTTACAACCGGTTGGGCTTTTCTCCCCTTAAAAATGATTGTCAAGATTACCGGGCTCTCAAAGAAAAAATTGCCGGGTGCATTAGCCCGCTCTTAAGCAAAGGATTCGCTTCTCTTAGCCCCAGGTTTAAACCCGGGGCTAAGAAGAGCAGAGTCCTGAACCATACAAAAGATTCTCAAGAACTCAGGTATACCTATAAAATTATAACAGACGTCGCAGAATAATTTCACTGAGATCCCGCCTGCCGTCAAAAACTGCGAGAATATAGACAAAATCTTTATCATAACGATAAAAAATTCTCCAGGGTGGCTCGATTATTTCTCTAAAGATTGTAATATTCATAATCTCCAGCTCAGGGATTATTCTGCCAATTTCAGCATGATTTTCAAGAGACCGAATTCTGGTCATTATTTTTTTAAAGATTGTTTCAACCCTACCTTGTTCAGAATTTACAGTATA
>JAGRNJ010000074.1 GCA_020440825.1 Leptospiraceae bacterium
GAATTTATGCTACCAGTAATCGTCGGCGCTTTTAGCGGAGCCGGCTTAGGCTACCTCTACTACCGATTTATCGGTTGCACCAGCACAGCCTGCCCGCTGACCTCGAACCCTTGGTCTTCTGGCATTTACGGTGCTGTGTTAGGAGTTTTGTTAGCGACAATGAAGTAACAGGGTAGGCAATCCGCCAAAGCTGTCTGCAGATTGAATTTAGAAATTGTCTTAATTAAGGAGATAACAATGAGTGATTTACCACATGAATACCCCGTCACAGTAACCTGGCAAGAAGCCAAAAAAGGAAACATGACCATTCCCGGCTTGCCTGATTTACAGGTTGCCACGCCCCCTGAATTTCCGGGTGGCCATGCCGGCATCTGGTCACCGGAGCACCTATTTACGGCGGCCGTGGCATCTTGCTTAATGACAACATTCATAGCCATCGCCGAAAACTCAAAATTGACTTTTAAGAGTTTCGCCTGTGACTCAAAGGGCTATCTTGATAAGGCCGAGAAAGGGTTTGTGATGTCAAAAGTCGAGCTGTTTCCCGTGGTCGAAGTTTACGAAGAAAAAGACAAAGAACGGGCCTTGCGCATATTAGAGAAAGCCGAGAAAGCCTGCTTGATTAGCAACTCGGTGAAATCAGAAGTTCACATGCAGCCTGAAGTGCTCGTAATTTGAGTTAGTAGATTTTCCTGGTGCAAAGATATCCACTTTTTGCCTACTCTAATATTTCAGAGTCTGCGGTGAAAAAAGCACATTGTTTAACCCGGGAAGTAGCTACTAACAATTGGTCGCTAGGTCACCAGGAAGAACAAAGAAAAGGGTTATGATTTATTTCTATTGGTTACATGCTCATCGTTTTGTTAAGGCTTCGCCATGGGCATAAATTTATCCAATTTCTCAATTCTATTAATCCAGTTACGAATTCCGGTAAAATTATCCAGCGAAAAGCCACCTTCATGACAGACATGCGTGTATGCAAAGAGTGAGATGTCGGCAATCGTGAATTGTTCACCACATAGAAAAGGCTGGCTTTTGAGGGAGGTTTCCATGACCTTCAATGCCCTGTATCCGCCCTGCTTCTTAGATTCATATTCTGCGTTTCTCTCGTCAGGCAAACCAAGATACAGAGATATAAAACGTGCAACAGCAATATACGGTTCATGAGAATACTGCTCAAAAAACATCCATTGCAGCACTTTTGCCAACTGATAATGATCTTCTGGCAGAAAAGCTGAATCTTTTGCTAAAAAAAAGAGAATCGCATTGCTTTCAGAAATTACGCGACCGTCATCAAGTAAAAGGACAGGTATTTTTCCATTAGGGTTCATTGAAATGAAATCGACCCTCTGTGTATCACCAGCTAGAATATTAACATCTTTCCAGTCATATCTGATATCGAGCAAGGCAGTCAGTAATTGAATCTTGTAACAATTGCCAGAATTCTTATCTCCAAAAATAATCATTCGCCATCTGGCTGCCGGTTATACGATCGTCAATCCCAATTGAATACCAGTATTCTTAAAGTAGAACGCCGATGTTTTAAGTTCTAATCCTAAATCTGTAAATAAATCAAAACGAATACCGTAACTGAAATCCTACCCCGGCTTCACGCATCATCGGGTCATACGTCGGGTACACTGCACCAATCACTCCCGACTTGGTGCCCTGCGGTGACTCAGTTGTCGAAGTTGCATACACCTCAGCATCGATAAACCAGGCATGAATCAGAGAGATTGCGTAAATTCCGCCTAAAATATACAGCGAAGTCAAGGCCGAATCACTTTTGGTATTCTGGTCACTCAAGAGCTGGGCAAATTTTGCAGATGCTTCGGCTTCATTTACCAATGCAGTTTCACCTTGGGGGGTTTTCACATTTTCAGGCACATAATTATCATATTCACTTTTGGCGATAAAATAAGAAACCACACTGTAACTTGAATATGCAAAGGCCGCACCAAACACCCCGCTCGTAATGTAGCCCCAGACGGGCCTTTGTTTATAGAAATGTCCCCAGCCCGGCAAGAGCGCGGTTCTCCACAATGCCCCGGTATCGGTCGGAAAAAATAAATCCCGAATTTTAGAAGCTAGACTCTCTGATAATTCGTCGGTTGCATCAAATACAGTACTATCGAGACCACTCTCGACGGTTTTCTCTGAAACAATCGAGTTATCAATCACCGAAAGAATCTTACCGGTGATCGACAGTCGGGTCGCCCCGCCTTTTTGTAAAATTTCAAAACTGCCAAAAATTACCCCGTCTGCACCAAGCGAAAAACCCAGTCTGCGCATCAAAACCTGATTATCATAATCTTGCGGTGTGATACCCAGATCTTCGGCGCGCGATGACCATTCTGTTTTCTCAATTCTTGTATACTGGTATTTGGCACTTGCAGTCTTGTGCATGTTATTGCCTACACTGTTCTCAATCCACTGGTAGTCAGATCGACCACTCACATTTCTTAAATCAACATAGATAATTTTCTTAAGGGGTGCCCCGCCTGCAGGTTGTTGAGCCTCTATTTGAGCAGTTAAAATGAATACTGATATCAGACAGCCTAAATTAAAACAACCCTGAAGAGTTTTTAGAATTCGGCAGCGGTACATTGCATGAGAATATTCTCTGTGAATGCAATAAGATACCTGCTGCTGAAAAAGCGCTATAATGTTTATTCTTTGTGCGTGAATTTTCTGTATCTCCCGCTCGGTAAAGTTCTGGGAAAACATTATTTTTTGATACCAGCCATAAAGCATTTTTATTCATTTTTTAACTCTCGCGGCCAGCTCGAAAATCCCAGCCGGTTTCCCTCGGGATCTTTTATATACAATGTAAAATCTGTACGTCCATCCCCATGTTGTTTAAAGAGGTCATGCAGTATATTTTTATGCTCTGCCCGATCTGGCATCTTAAATACGAGTGCTCTCGGCCCGCCTGCTTCAGACTGCTCAAGCATGAGCAGAATGCCATCCGCCAGACGCAACCACACTGAACGCAAGCTACCGTTTTCCCGGCAGTAACGTGTTTCTTCAATCATTTCAGGCAATTGCAGATAAAAACGAAGCATTAATTCGGGGTCTTTGACACCGATCGCAACATGATGAACATGCATTTGAAATGATTCTTTTTAAAGCCTGCTTGTCAACTATGATATGCGACAGGTCGATTCTTTAAAGGTCGGATGGACTTATTCTGGTGTTAAAAACAGTCATGCATTTTTTACTCCCTGCAAGAAATAATTTTACACTTTACCTGGTTTTCGCATGTTCACTGACTCTTTCTTTATTTGCAACTGAACCGGTAAAGCTCAGCGTAGAATTCATGCGCAAAAACCGGTTCTTTCATACCGGTCCATTGATCATGGCACATATGAGTTTTGATAAAAATTCATTTGAATTGCATTATGACGGAATCTCTGGGGTGGTCCCATTTGAAATGAAAGGCAGCTTTCAGGTGCCTGATGAGAAGACAGTAGTTCTCGAAAGAACCACCCTGAAATTTGATGAATGGCGGGCCGAATCTTATGGCCGGCCTGAAATCCCGGCGTCGGCAACCTGCAAACTGCAGCATGAACCTGAAAGTTATAATTATGAATATATTTTACACTGCCGGTTCTCAGAAAAATACGAATTCAAATTCGGTATCAGCTCTTTGCGGGTCAAAAGTGGTGAATTTCGTCCTTATACACTTGATTGCAAAGAAGCCAATTCAGCAAAAGAAAAAAATGATTCGAAATACTGCAAGACCGACTCAGCAAAACCTGAAGTTGAACTGGTTATAGATCGCCGGGAAGTGGTCATCAAGAGACGCTGTTTTTTACAGAAATTGCCCGAATCAAATTCGACGATCATAGGCGAAAACGATGAAACATTTACCCGCATGGGCAGTGCCAGCGGGGAGCCAAAGGCATTCTATTCAGGGGCAGAGTTCTATACAATGGCCCGCCTGAAGAGAGACCCTGCTCTTCCCCCCGAAGAGCCAGACTGGTTTCTAATTCGTTATAACACGGTCATGGGTCAAGATGGTGGTTTTGCCAATGAATTATGGCTTTCGAGTGAATGTCTGCAATAGAGCACGGATCTAGAATATCGTGGGCGGGGTTTGCTGACTCAGGCTATGCCTGCACGGTCTTGAAGTCACAAGGGCCATGGACTATGGCCACTATATACTGCGCCGCCAGCAATAATTTTTAAGATTGTCGACTTTCACAATTTTGTCACACTGACCCCATGCTAGTTCGTTTCTGGGGAGTACGGGGATCAATCGGCACCGCGATAACACACAATGAAGTGCAGGCTAAAATTCGACAGATACTGCAATTGGCCAGCCCGGCCGATATTCTCTCACGCGAGACAGTAGATAACTTTATCAGTAACCTGCCTTTTTCCCTGCGCGGAACCTATGGCGGCAATACAACCTGCATTGAGGTCAACACCGGGCCCGATGATAAAGACATATTGATTATTGACGCCGGTACCGGTTTGCGAGGTCTTGGCAATTCATTATTTAGCCGGGACCGAATGAAAGGCAAAGACTTGCTTACATTTCTAATGACCCACACTCATTGGGACCATATACAAGGTTTACCATTTTTCGGACCGATCTATGTACCCGGCAATACGGTAAACTTCATCTCAAGCTTTGATGACATTGAAGAACGGCTGCGCTACCAGCAGGTCAGAACTCACTTCCCGGTCGGGTTCGACGAAATGGGAGCGACAAAATCTTTTGCCCATTTTCCCGAAGGCAGTGAATATGAGGTATATGATTTGAAGATTACCTCAAAATCTGTTCGGCATCCCGGCGGGTGCTATTCCTACCGGCTGCAGCAGGGCGACAAATCTTTCATCTTCTGCTCAGATGCAGAGTTCAATCTCGAAACAATGGAAGATATTGGGCCCTATATTGAGTACTTCACAGGGGCAGATGTACTGGTATTTGATACACAGTACACTTTTGAAGAGTCACTGCAGAAAATCGACTGGGGTCATTCGTCTGCTGCGATTGCAACCGATATTGCCATTAAGAGCAATGTCAAAAAACTTATTCTATACCACCACGACCCGACTTATGATGACAATAAGATGGATGCCGTAACCTTGCAGGCGATGAAATACAAAGACATGATGGCACCCAGTCTCGATCTTGATATTCAAACAGCATATGAGGGTCTTGAAATCAGAATTTAATGTCACTTAAAAAATATTCTATCTATGCTGGCTTTTTATTACTGTGCCCGGTTCTCTCAGGCGAACCGGCTCGACAACCTGCCGGTTACAGCAATGCCGTCAGTATATCTGCACAAGTAGTTTCATACTCAGCCAGTGAAAATTCAACCCGAAATGATTCAGTTTGCATTGCAACCGAAACATTCTCAGATGAACTCAATAAGTTGAATGTCATTGAAATTAAAAATGGCCGCACAACCCAGATTGAAAATATTGCCACTATCCCGTTTGCTCTGCCCGGGGCGCCAGTTGCCTTTCCTGCCATTGCCTGTGCCGGCGAAAAAATAGTCATTGCCTGGCAGCAGATTATTGACTCACAATCAGGAATCTCGTACATTGTCAGCAACAGTGGTGTATCTGGCCTTGCTTCTGCGCCCCCGCGTCGACTTACAGAAACCTCTACAGCAATCTTGCCTCATTTAAAAGCCAGTTCTTCAGCAGAGTTTTTTCTTTTTTTTCAAGAGAAAGCAAGCTCTGACCGGTTCTCACTTTCAGTGAGTCCCATGTCGAGCGACAATGCATTCGAATCTACTGTTCCGGTAATTGACAATGTAAGTTCCCTGGGAAAGGGAATTTTCTTCCCGTCTATTGTTTTCGAAGAAGGGAAGATGCAGGTTTTTTTTCAAAAGCGAAATACCTCTACCCTCAAAGATAATATTTTTAAGGTCACCTCACCTGTCAATTCTCTGAACTTTTCTGAACCAGTTTCGGTGACCGATAATCCTTTTAATGATTATGCTCCCACGGCAATTCTGACCCCGACAGGAATTGAATATGTATGGCAGTCATCTCCCGATAAAAACTGGCAAATCTGGCATGGTGACAATAAAGGGTTACAGACTCGCTTGAGCAGTAAAAGCAATGCTTACCAGCCTGCGATCGCCTTTGTGCCGGGTGCCGGCCGCATAGTTGTCTGGACAGATTTTCGGGAAGGCGCTCCCCATATTTTTGCCCGATTTCTCGATCGTCCCGAAAATCTGAATGTCGGTAAAGAGCATGATGTTTCAATTTTCCCGGCGACTGCACCTTCGTTTGTAAATTACCGATCTTCTGCCCTACTCTTTTATCTGGCCGGTACAAACCTGCTTTATCGCACGATTGACAATTCAGCCCCACGACTAGGCGTGTATTCAAAAATCGGCCGAGGTGAAGTAACCATGCTTTGGCAGAAACCTTTGGAACCTTCTGGCATAGAAGCATATGCCTACCTGCTCGATGACAAGCCAGACAGTGAACCACAGATCTTCAATCTTGATGGCAGTCGCAACTCAGTGATTTTACAAAATTTAAGAAATGGTGTGTACTGGTTTCATATTCGATATGCAGACAAAGCTGGTAACCAGTCAAGACCTGCCCACTATCGCCTGGTAGTAAAAGAGGGCTCAATTTCGACTCAGAAAAACCAACTGCCAGTCAATAAAGAGCTGACGGCAAATATTGTTCCTCAGGTCAAAAAACAGTTAACGGTTCCTGAAATTGTCATTGTCGAACAACCCGGTATACTCGAAGTAACTTTTTCTGGGGGTTCGAGCTATATCTGGTCTCTCGACACTGAAGAGAAATTTCCCGCAGACGGGAACCTTTCTGACGGAGGCCCTGAATATATTTACCTGCAACAGCCGGGAAAATATTTTCTCAATGCTGCCTTTGTTCAACCAGATAAAAACAAGCTCAAAAAAACAGATTTCAGTTCTACCGAAGTGAGCATTTATGGGAAAAAGCCATCGGCCCATAAAAAATATTTCATTATAGTATTGCTTTCATTAGTACTGATTCTGTTTATATTATTTCTATTCAGAAAGAGAATTCGATGGCTTTTTTCAAAAAGGGACTCTGAGCTATGAGCAGCTTCGTTAAAAAAAACTTACTGCCTCGATCACCTTCGCAATTTGAGCAGAAGCCGATAGAACGGATTTCTGAATTTGCTTTCAAAGGCCTGATTATTATTACATTACTGTTTGGCTCAGGCACAGCCTATGCAGATCCGGGAGATGTATTCCCGACGTACCTGCATCAGCCAATCGATACCCAATGGTACACATACAATCGAGTCTATTTTGGTATTGACAAAGAATTAAATCTTTTCAAAGCCAGCCCCGCTAAGTCCGGAAGCCGGGTAACACACACAGACATTGCCCGGTTGCCAGATAAACCCGATCTCATACGCCACTTTCCAATGCGATCTGGCGATATGGTGCTGGCCTCTTTTCATAACCAGAAACGGGTATTGATGATGACTTTTGATTTTGACGGGCGGATGGCTTTTCGCAATGATTATAAATTCCCGTACAGAGTTCTGGATATGGATGCAAGAATCGGCAGTGATGGTTCTCCCGAGGCTCTATTTCTGGTGAAAGAAAAAAGCAATTATCAGATCATTTCGTGGATCAATGGCAACTACTCGGCAATTTTTGTTTCTTCAGAACCGGTCATCTCCTTTTTTCTGCAGTCTTCCCTGAATAAGATTCACATTCTAAAAAAAACCGGTGCTACCTTTTCATGGCTAATGAAAGATGAAAAAGAAATTGTTGAGTTGCAATTACCAGACTATTTCTCCCAGGGACGCTTTTTCGCATGGAAAGGCAGTGTATTTCTTATGGCCTTGACTGCCGAAGGCTCCCTGAGATTGTTCAAAACCAATGGGCGCACCATTTCTGCTCTTACAATTTTTTCTGATGTGAGGCTTGTTAACAGCGATGCGGTAATTCCTCTGATTCTGCAGGATAATTTTTATTTTTTGTTCCCGTCAGCAAAACTCGCAGCAATTTATAAATTACGGATTTTTGATCTTGAAAACGGCAGAGCCGATTCGAAACTGGAAGTACGAAAAATTGCTTTCAAAGGGAAGATTCATCCTTTTATATCTGAGGCAAATGTTCTGCAACTGCTCATTGAAAATGAGGCCGGACACCTGAATTTTGAGAGTTGGCAACCAGACTCTCCTGTTCTTTCGGCTTTTTCATTTACAGTCACCGACACTTCCAATCCCGGGTTGTTTGTAAACTGGCAATCTAATGGTACTTTCCAGTACCGATATGCTTTGAACCGGGAAGCGAATATCCCTTTGCTCGCTATTGATAATCTTCTTTCGATTAACTCTCTGCGATACGAAAATCTGAAAGACGGCAAATACTTTCTGCATATTCAGCCTATTGATCTGCAGGGAAAAGAAGGGCAAATATACCATGTTCCCTTAGCCTGGCAATACCTGCCCTCAGAACCAAAAATCGAAATTCTCAATCAAATTGCTACCGATCTGGTTTCAGCGGGAAATCTCAAATTTGTTATCAATAATTATTACCCAGCCGAATATTTTGCTGAAATAGATACTTTTCCCGTCAGTGATCCCGTTACTCCTTTGGCCATTACCGGCCAGACAGGTGAAATCTCTGCTCGTATTCCTGCCGGTCGTTATTACCTGCATGTTCGGGCTCGTGACCCGGGCAGTGGAAATTTCGGACAAACCTGCCATAAGTTGTTATACATTGACAGTAAAGATATTGATCTTGAGAAAAGCCTTGCCGAATCAAACAAAATCATGTCAGATGCTGAGTACTATCTCAGAAAAGTAAAAGAGAACCAGTATAATCCCACCGAGCAGCGTAAATGGATACAAAAACTTGAGCAGCTGCGCGAAGAAACCAAAAAAGCAGCCGAGCGATGATTTCAATTTCTGAAGAGATTCAAAATTTTTTCTCAATAAAAAATTTTGAAAAATCAAGGCGATTTGCCGCTGGCCAGTACACTCTAGACAATATCAAGCGTACACTTTCTGATCTTGGCAATCCGCAACTGAAGTTTAAGACGATTCACATCGCCGGAACAATAGCCAAAGGCAGTACGGCGACCTACCTGCAGAGAATGCTGGTCAAACATGGCCTTAACACCGGGCTGTATACTTCGCCGCATCTGGTATCTCTTCATGAACGAATCATAATCAACAACCAGATGATTTCAGATGAGCAGCTTCAAACTATCTGGCAAGAATTGAAGCAGAGAACTGATGTTGATTCTCTAAGTTTTTTTGATGCTCTGACTGTACTGGCATTTCTTTTTTTTGAAAAACAGAAAGTTGACTATGCAATTATTGAAACAGGCCTGGGCGGTAGACTCGATTCTACCAATACTGTCAATCCCCAGGCTGTCATTCTTACGCCAATAGGGCTTGATCATCAGAATATTCTGGGCGATACAATTGCCGAAATTGCCTTTGAGAAATCTGGAATCATTAAAGACAATACCTCTGTCTTCAGTTTTCCCCAGGTTGAGCAGGCAATAAGCGTAATTCAGAAAACCTGTCATGAGCGCAATGCCCCTCTGGAAATAATTCATCCGCCTGGCTCCCAAGATTACAGAATGGAAAACCTGAATTTTTGCAGCCAGGTCTATAGCAGAATTTTTAATATGCCGGCACCAGAAATTGACCCAACCATTCGAGCACGCTTTGAAAAATTATCTGAAAAACCGCTGGTTATTTTTGATTCTGCCCACAATGTTCCAGGTATGCTAAACCTGGGTCAACTGCTGGTACAATACTACAGAAATTATAATATTATGATTCATATAAACTGCCTTGCTGAACGAAGTCTGTCTGATTTGCTGGTTGCGCTTACTTCAACTCTCAAAAAATCTCAGTGCAGTTTTGAAACTGTTCTTTTTGATGCCGGCCCGGGGTTTTATACCAACTTCGAACAAGAGGGCCTCTACAGTCAAAATTTTGATGCGATGTTGAAGACATATCCTGAGCATCTGCATCTAGTAACAGGCAGTATGCGGCTTTATCAAGCTGTCGACAGAATCATGAAGCAGCAATCTGCTTAATTCAATTTACAGTAATTTTAAACTGATTCCCGGCACTCGTAAGCTCACCGATTCGAATCGCACACTCGGGAAATTCTGAGCCGGCTATCATGGCTTCAACTTCTTTACCCGCCTCACTGGACACAGCCAGTAGTAAACCACCAGATGTCTGCGGGTCACACAGTATTAATTTCAATTCTTCGAGATCAAAATGATTTGCCATCTCAACATATTTGCCATAACTTTGCCAGTTTCTTTTGGTTCCACCAGGAAAAGATTTCTCTTTTGTATAATAACTTAAATCTGCGAGATAAGGTATTTGAGATGTATTTATTTCAGCAGATACATTTGAGGCTTCGCAGAGTTCTTTCAAGTGACCTAAAAGCCCGAAGCCTGTGACATCTGTCATTGCATGTATTGCAGAGACAGTCCCGAGTTCGGCTCCCATTTTATTGAGGGTCGTCATAGATTGCAATGCCCTCAGTCGATCTTGTTTTTTTGCCAATCCTTTTTTTTCGGCTGTCGTTATGAGACCTGTACCAAGTGGTTTTGTTAAATATAAAACATCACCCGGTCTGGCACCGGCATTTGTTTTCAAATTTATTTTTTTTACCATGCCATTGACTGCGAGGCCAAAAATAGGTTCGGGTGCATCTATGCTGTGACCTCCCGCAATAGGAATTTGAGCCAACCTGCAAATCTCTCTTGCACCAGAGAGTACCTGTGAGGCAATTTCAGGTGACAGTTTATCGACCGGCCAACCCAGTATTGCTAAAGCCATGACCGGCCTGCCGCCCATGGCATAAATATCACTGATTGCATTGGTTGCTGCAATTCGGCCAAAATCAAAAGGATCATCTACAATCGGCATGAAAAAATCGGTTGTTGCCAGCAGAATTTCCTGGTTCGGTAGTTCAAGAGCTGCAGCATCATCTCGGCGGTCATTTCCCACCAATAGGCCGGTAAAAAGAGAATTATCATTGTTATGCCCGGCCAA
Source organism: Leptospiraceae bacterium (assembly GCA_020440825.1). Classification (GTDB taxonomy): domain Bacteria; phylum Spirochaetota; class Leptospiria; order Turneriellales; family Turneriellaceae; genus JAGRNJ01. Next base: position 11,021 of record JAGRNJ010000074.1, read on the forward strand.
TACCCGGTCGAGCACTTCAGGCGACAGTTTACATCCGCACCCTGCTCCATGACTGTATGATGTTAATTTTATTGATTGCATGCTTTAACTCTTGTATACACTAAATTCAAGTTGACTGAACTTTTGAATTTTCAAATTGTCGCGTTTTTGCAGACCAAAATCATAAGCCCGATCATAATATTCAAGTACTATATGAGCCACCTTCTCTCTATCATTTTGATTTAAGGCCGAAAGGGCAGTTTTGAAGTTCGCACCGCCTATTCTTTTTTGTATTCGATTGAGTGAGTCTATGATCTGTTCATTTGTCAAATCTTTATATTCATTGGCCAGATAGGCAGCACGATCTGGTCGAGAGACATCCAGAAATGTCACTGGCACACTTCGCATTTGCAGCCACAATTCATGAGGAATGCTCAACTTGCCAATCAGGCGACTTTCATCTTCGAGCCAGACTTCATTCTCTGGCTTAATTTCCAATAGATCAGTTGCGAGTAGATTTTCAAACATCGCCTGGGTTGGTTGTGGGACCCCACTCATTGCCCCAAACGCTGAACCACGATGACAGGCTAATGCTTCCAGATCGATAACCTGTTTGCCTGCATTTCTCATTTTGTGCAAAATCTGTGTTTTACCAGAACCAGTGTATCCGCCTAATATTTTTAACTTATACTTTTTCGTAAATTGCTGCAAAACGAAATTGCGAAATGCTTTGTATCCGCCTTTCAGAATCTTGATTGAGAAACCAGAATTTGCGAGCAACCAGCCTACACTGTTGCTGCGTTTTCCCCCTCGCCAGCAATAGATTCTGAGTTTTCTACCGGTTTGATATTTTTGATCTATTTGCAATGCCGCAGATAAAATTTCATGCAGCCTGGGCCCGGCCAGCTCTAAACCGATAAGCATTGCTTTTTCTTTTCCTGCGGTCTTGTAGACAGTACCAACCTTCGCCCGGCCCTCATCGTCAAATAAAGGTATATTGATGCTGCCGGGAATATGCCCGCGTTGATATTCTGCAGGTGACCTGACATCGATTACAGGGATATACTTTTCAGTAATGAATCGGTCAATTTCAAGATTTTCTATTTTCATCCTGAGATAGTCAGGGTACCGGCATTATCAGTCACCGTATAAGACTTTAAGGCAACCGAGGTACGAAATCCGTTTCCTGCACCATTCTGGTTGAAGACCTGTCCCAGATGCCGTTCACATTCAAGGCTTAACCAGGAACGGGCTGTTATTTGACCGCTTTCATGGGGACAAAGTCTCGAAAAAGCACGATAGACACTGCCATCTTTGATGACGATGACTCCCTGCTCAAGATTAAGAAAAAGATTCGAGTCAAGTGACGATTTTTGAGCAGCGCTCAGCGTAAGAGTGCCTGAAAACTGAACTCCATCGGGGGTAGATTCATTTGCACAGGAAAAGGATGCCATACCCAGAGAAACTGCTAATGCAATTTGACAGCCAGTATAAAGAAACTGAGTGCGGGAAACTTCTTGTCCAGCAGCAGTTTTTAACAGATCTAATTTGTTATCTGGCATGCGTCATCTGACCAATTTCAAGAGAAACGTCAATCGATTTACCAGATAAATTTTAAAGTCTTGTTCTGCGAATAAATTTATTTTTACAGAACAAATCTTGATTTGACAAAGCTATTGTAACGGAAGGCTGACTTCGGCAATTACTCGAATTTTCTTTTCATTGGAATGCAGTGAATAGTTTTCAATATTGCTGATCGTTATATCCCCGTTATGAAACTGAACAAGTCTTTGAATAAGGGTTAAGCCAAGCCCCAGACCAGACATGATCTGGTGAGAAAGAAAGCTGTCGGTAGTATTGTCTGACATTCTGTAGAATGCCTCAAAAACTTTATTTTCAAATGGAACCGGAATTCCGACTTCTTTATTTCTCGACTCATGTGCGGGATTCAAAACCATAAGTCCCGTGGTTTTTGGTTTGAAAACGGGAAGAACCTGCACGATATCGCCCCTTGCACTGAATCGAAGGGCATTGACAATTAACTCTTTAAAAATTAATTTCAAAGATTTCTTATCACACAAAATGATTTCACGAGGTAAGTTCTGTTCCCTCTCATAATAAACCTGTATACCAGCATTTTCTACAGTCTCTTTTAGTTCATCATGAATCTCATCGAGCAAACCCGCAATATCGGTCAGGAATGCTGCCTCAAGTTTTGGCTTTGCTTCTGTTAAATTGAGAAAAAGATTCATAGCATTGAATGTACCTGAAGCCGCTTTTGCAGAATCTGAAAGCCCTTCGAGAAAATCTTTATTCACAATCATGTCATCTTCATAGGGAATGGCAGTCGCAGAGAGCACATCTGCAATAGTAATTATAGCCCCTATGCCAGAATCATTGCCAAAGTTATTTCTTAATCTTCGAACAATTTCTCTGGCATCTTCCAGTAAATCCCTTGAGCGATACTGGCTGCGCACTGATTCTCGTTCGAGCCGGGCTTTCATTTTTTCCTGTTCACGTTTTTCTGAAAAATTACGGGAAATCTCTTTTTCCCGTTCCCGAAAATCGAGTTCAATTATTTCCAGGAATTTTGTTTTTTCTTTTTCAAGATAAAAGACCCGTTTAATCCCGTTTTCATACAGATCTCGAATAATCTCTGCCCCTGCATTTGAAAAAACCGCATAATTCAATGCTGCTTTCGTCTGCTTGAGAATTTTCAAAATTTCTGATAAATTCCCTTTTTCTGAGAAGTCAGTAAAGTCAAATAAGAATATGTCATTAGAATTGATTGAGTCGAAATTTCCTGACTGAGCAGTTTCGAGCACAGGCAGATAGTTAGCCTCATGGCCAGCTTGAACACAAATGTTGACCAGATTATCAGAGTAGCCAAGTACAAGCAGATGCACGGTAGGCAGTTACGCAAGGGAAACAGTTTGACAATGGTTTTTTAAAGCGTCTCATGCAGATTTTGCATTTCATCAATTTCATTGAGAACACGTCGAATATCTGTCATTGTGAAAGGTTTTGAAATATAAAAATGCATACCTTCTTCTTTATATCGATCGGCATCGCCCGGCATCGCATGAGCAGTAAGTGCTACCACAATCGGTTTAGGGTGAATTGAATTATCTCTCAAGAGCTTTCGCATTACTCCGACCCCATCTAGCACAGGCATCTGAATATCAAGAAATAATAAGTTATAAGAATTTGATTTCAACTTTTCATATGCAACCTGACCATTTTCAGCTTGGTCTATTCTTAAATTCAGTTTCGCCAGCATTCTACTCAAAAGTTTTCGGTTGTCTTCATCATCGTCGGCATACAGAATTCTGAATTCTTTTTTTATAGGTCTGTTGTCATTACTCGGCTCTGAAGCTTCGTGATGTTTCAGAGTTGAAAGACTGTCAAGATCTACAGGAAAAGTAACCTTAAACTCAGAACCCTGCTCGGGAGAGCTGACAACTTGAATTTTGCCGTGAAATAATTCCATAATGCTTTTGCAGATTGCAAGACCGAGTCCGGTTCCTCCATATTTGCGGGTAATCGATGAATCAATTTGGCTGAATTTGTTGAACAAAGTTTTTTGATGTTCGTTTGTAATGCCGATGCCTGTATCAATTACCGTAATTTCTAAATTTTTACCAACCAGAACGGCACTTAAGGTAACATGCCCCTGACGTGTAAATTTCAGCGCATTTGAGACCAGGTTGACTACGACTTGTCTCAAACGCACAGGATCAGCATGAATAGATTCAGGCAAAGTTTCACCAAGGTGCAGACGAAAGTCGAGTTGCTTTTTCTTCGCCTGAGCAGAGAACAGATCATAAACCTCTTGCAACAGGGTTGGCAGCGAAAACCATTCTGGTCGAAGTTTTATTTTCCCTGCTTCAAGTTTACTATAATCGAGAATATCATTGAGAATAGCGAGCAGGAATTTACCGCTTTTCGCAACCTGGCTCATGAGTTCCTGCTGTTCAAGATGCAGGTCAGAATCAAGCAATAACTCTGTATTACCAATAATTCCATGCAGAGGAGTTCTGATTTCATGACTCATATTGGCTAGAAATTCGCTTTTGGCGAGATTCGCAGCCTCAGCGAGATTTTTGGCTTTGACAAGTTCTTCTGTTCGGGCATGTACTTCTGATTCGAGCTTCTCAGTGAGCAGCTCAGAACTATTCAGCGCATTTACAAATTTCCGTGAAAGCACATAAGTCTGCGCCAGCATAAAGACCAGCAGGCCATAAGAGGCAATTACTACTGAATCTATCCATAAATTATACAATAGAATATCATGAACGAACGTTGCAAAAAATACCAGCCAGCCGGTCAGTAGCGGTACAATCGTTCGATTCTCAGGAATTATTAAAAACAGTTTTAACGTGAAATAAATTGCGTAGAAGACAAGGAATATCTGAAAGAAGGGCAATGCATGACTGTAAATATTCGCATGCAGAAAAATCACCATACCCACCAGAATTGCAGAAACCAAAAACATAAAGTTTCGCAGAACAGCATGAAACTGAAATCCTATTACCCTTTCAGTAAACATCATGAAAAAGACCGGCATTAAGAAAAGATCCAAATACGTAACTTTCAAGGTATATTCCCAGTCGAGGTGCCTGAGATAATCGAGTAAGACTCTTTCTTCGGTTAACACAATTCTAAAGGCAATCAAAAGACTGAAGATGCTCAAATAGAGATATGCCTTCTCGGTACGCCTATTTATAAAAAGGAATAAATGATAGATCGACATAAACAAAATTGCCCCGAATACAAGCATTTCGCGTATAAGGTTTTTTTCCCGAAAATTGAGAATATTCTCTGAACTGCCCAGAAGAATCGGGCTGTACGCTCCTCCCGAACGGTGCCAGAAGTTAGATACCTGCAGTACCAGTTCATTTTCACCAGCCGGCAGTGAAAACAGAGAAATTGCAGGGTACCATTCAGGGACTGCAGCACTTTCATCTTCTGCTACTTTACCTCGACTGGCAATCTTGACCCCGTTCAGGAAAAGAGAGTAAGCATGATCCATCACATAGATTTTGACAGCCGCATTTTCAAGACCCAGATCGGTTTTGAGCCGCAATCGATAGGTTGCGAATCCCTTGCTGCCGACCGCTGTTTTCCCAATTTTAAATGTATTCCAGTTACCCGGTAAGGTAATGAATCCGTCTGGTTTATACATTGCAGGAAAGGTTGTGGTAAAATCGGGCAGCTTTTTCCAGTAAAACTCCCATTCCCCTCTCAGAGAGATGACTCCGGCCTTTCTAAGATCAGTTTTGCCTAACTGCATCACCCCCTCGCGGGCATAAAAGTTCGGTGATATTGAGGTTGAACAATGCGGAAAGAGTATAATCAAAAAAATAAAATACACAGGTATTTTTTTGAGCAGCCCTGTCGTATTCATGGTGTAGATTTTTTTCCTGTCA